>JBMFXK010000567.1:0-1849 GCA_049964315.1 Clostridia bacterium
CCATGGCTCCCAGGCCTGGCTCCTGAAGCTCGACGGCGGCGAGGCCGTCCGCCTCACTCACTTCCGACGTGGAATCACGAGCCTGCGCTGGTCACCGGACGGCGCCACGCTGTTTGGGCTCGTCTCGGCCCCATTTGACGGCGACGTGGAAACCTTTGATTCCGGTCTTTCCGAAAAGGAAGCCCGCACCCAGTTTGAAAAAGAGGACAAAGAGTGGGCCGAGGGGGCCAAGCGCTACCGCCACCTGTATTACAAGATGAACGGGATTGGGCTTCGCAACCACCGCGCCGCGCAGCTGGTGGCGGTGGATGTGAAGACGGGAGCGTTCCGGCAGCTGACGCGCGGAGAGATGCCGGTGTCGGCTCCCGCCGTGTCACTGGACGGCTCGCAGGTCGCGTTCGTCTCCAACCGTCATCCCAACCGGGAAATCGAGCAGCAGGAGCACCAGCACGTCTACATCGTGCCGACGGCCGGCGGCGAGCTTCGCCTGCTCACCGACAAGGTCTCCGCGCGTGACGCCGCCTGGTCACCGGACGGCCGCTATCTGGCGGTCTTCGGCAGCGGCGAAGAACTGTATCGCTACCGTTCGGCCGTGCAGACCAAGCTGTTTCTGGTATCCGCCGATGGCAGTTCGGTGGAGGATCTGACGGACGGGTTTCCCGATTCGCTGTCGAGTGCGGTCGGTTCCGACCTGCATGCCGACGGCTCTGCGCCCGGCCCTATCTGGAGCGCCGACGGCCGTGCCGTCTTTGCCATCTCCGGGCGCGAGGGGCGTGCCGAGGTGGTGCGCATCCCGGTGGGCGCGGACGGCCGCCGCGCCGGCCCCATCGGCGCCGTCATTGGCGGCGACCGCGAGGTGTATGCGTTTGCGACGCTCGACGGACGGCGCTTCGTCGCCCTGTACGGGACGCCGACCTCGCCCTCGCAGGTGGTGACGGTGGATGTCCCAGCGGGGGAGGGGGGACGGCCCCGCCCGCATCGGGCCGTCACGGCGGCGATGGAAGAGGAGCCGGTGCCGGCGTTTCCGGCCGGTGCGGTGCGCCTCGACGCCGACAACGCGTGGCTGTCCGAGGTGGAACTCTCGGAGCCGCGTCCGTTCTGGTACACGTCGGCTGACGACTGGCGGGCGGAAGGCTGGGTGATCCCGCCGCCCGGCTTCGAGCCGGGGCGGAAGTACCCCGTGGTGCTGGAGATTCATGGGGGCCCCCAGACCTGCTACGGGTATCAGATGTTCCATGAGATGCAGTGGCTCGCCGCGCAGGGTTACGCGGTCGTGTATACCAACCCGCGCGGCAGCACCAGTTACGGTCAGGAGTTTGTGAACGCGGTGCGCCTGCACTACGGCGAGAACGACATGGTCGACATCATGAACGGCCTCGACGCAGCGCTGGAGCAGTTTGACTTCCTGGATCCGGAGCGGGTGGCGGTCACCGGCGGGAGCTACGGCGGCTACATGACCAACTGGATCGTGGGCCACTCGACCCGCTTCTTTGCAGCCGTGGCCCAGCGCTCCATCTCCAACTGGATCTCGTTCTACGGCGCCTCCGACATCGGTCCCGGGTTTGTAGAACACCAGCTGGGCGTGGCCACGTTCGACTCCGCCGAAAAGCGGGAGCTGCTCTGGGAGAAGTCACCGCTCGCCTATGTGGCCGAGGTCAAGACGCCGCTCCTCCTCATTCATGCCGAAGAGGACCTGCGCTGCCCGATGGAGCAGGCCGAGCAGTTCTACACCGCCATCAAGCGCCACGGCGGCGAGGTGGAACTGTTCCGGGTGCCGCAGGCGTCGCACGAGCTCTCCCGGAGCGGCAAGCCCAAACTTCGACTGCAGCGGCTGCAGGCCCTCTACGAC
>JBMFXK010000568.1:0-1849 GCA_049964315.1 Clostridia bacterium
GTGTCGGGAGTCCCGCCGGATGCCTCGGGGGGATCCCCGGCACCCGCACCCACCGTACTCGGGACGGGCAGCGCCGATCGTACCGCGGCAGGCCACGGCTCCGAAGGCGTATAGGGGGCGTCAACGTTCCCTGGCCGTCCGACCGTACCGCCTGATCAGCCGGCAGATCCGTACCTCCTCACCGCAAGGAGGCTTGGGCCACACGTCACTCTCCTGCGCCGCGGCGGTGACAATTGCCGATCGTCGCGCCGAGGTGCTGCGCCCCGGCATGGGCCCTGCATCCAATCCGGCCTGGTTCGGTGGATGGGGTGGGATGCAGCCAGCTGGCGCGCTTGGGGGGCGCGGCGTGGGTGTGCTCTTGGCCCCGGAGCTGCTTGCAGTTGGCGCAATGGAATTGAGGCTCCGGATTAGGGTGTAGAGCGGCCGCGGAGGGCGTGTTCGACCCCAGGTAGCCGAAACTGTCCGGCGCTGAACTCGGTTGGGCGATCTACCACATGTGGGACCGCCGGAGCAGCAGGAGGCAGGGGCCGGGCACGCCTCCCTCGGGAGCACGCGGCGGTCAGCCATCGAGAAGCCTCTGGCTGCCCCGCACCAGCCTGGCTGGCACCGTAATCAGTCTCCGATGCACAAGTGAAACGGTGCAGGGTTGGCCCGCTGGGCCCAGCTGAGCGCTCCCCCGGGAGCAGTGTTCCGTCGCCCCCTCCTGCGGCGCTGGTACACCCTTCTCGCCTCCAACCGCTCCACGTCAGGCGCCCCAGTGGCTGTTGCTGGTAGCCGTCGGCCCGACGGCTCCACGTGTCGGTGCCGCGTCGGAGTGTTTGCCCCGGACCTTGAGCTTGGGGCGAGCGCAGGGGTGCAGCGCGACGGGGCTGCGAAACCTCGTCGCGCTGGATCCCCGCACGCGACGGTGGACGCGGCAATCCAGGCGTGTGACCGCGATCACAACGCGGGCAGACACGCGCGGCTTATCGTCGCTGCCATGAAGGTCGTGAGCTTGACCGCGGCGGTAGGAGCGCTGACTAGTAACCGACTGACGCGGCCGTTCGGAAGTCAAAGTTCCGACCATCGCCGTGCGGTCTTGCCGCGAGCTTCGACGAGGGCTTTTGAGTTACTGAGACCGGGAATCTTAAGGAGGTAGTCCGTGATGAGAGAGACGTCCGATGGTGGAAGGGTAACTAAGAGCAGCACTGTGGTCGCGCTGCGGCTAGCCGGTGCCGGGCTTGCCGGTGGCCTGCTGGGCGGCGTAGCGATGATCGGCCTCATGATCCTCACGATGGGGGCGTCCGGCATGGGCTACGCCACCCCGCTCAACCTGGGGATGGCATCGTTCGTGTTCACGGTTACGCCCCCGAAGAGTCTGCTTCCGACGCTCATGGGGTTGATGGGGATCCACGTCCCGGCGGCGATGATGCCTCAGGTCATGGCAATGCTGCGCAGTGCTCACCTCAGCCCCGCCATGATGCAGCACCTCTCAGCCCTGCTTGCGGGCATGCACGTGCCGACTGCAACGGCCCAGAACATGGGGCTACTAATCACCGGGCGTGCGACGAACGGCACCGTCGCCACCCTGCTATCGCACATGAGCCCGGCAGCGCAAGGCATGGTAATGCGCAGTATGCCGGTCGTGGCCTCCCACGTCTTGGTCGGCTCCATCCTGCACTTTGCCTTCGCCGCGTTTGTGGGCCTGGTGTTCGCCGGCTTACTCACCGGTGGCGCCTGGTTGGCCCTGCCGATGATGCGGAGCTCGGTAGGTCTGGTGGGCGGGGCGGTCATCGGCAGCGCGCTTCTGTACGCGCTGATGCGGTGGATCCTACTACCGGCCACCAACCCGATGATGGGTCTGGTCCCT
>JBMFXK010000569.1:0-1845 GCA_049964315.1 Clostridia bacterium
GAGGAAGCGGCGATCACGGATGCCTTGCGCCTGTCGCGCGGCATGACGTATAAGAACTCGGCGATGGGGCTCGACATGGGGGGCGGCAAGGCGGTCATCTGGGCTGACAGCGAGGCTGACAAGTCGGAGGGCCTGTTCCGGAGTTTTGGCCGCCTGGTCCAGTCTCTCGGCGGGCGCTACATCACCGCGGAGGACGTTGGCATCGACGCCGACGACATGGAGACCGTGGCGCGCGAGACACGCTATGTGGGCGGCCTCAAGGAGAACAGCGGCGACCCGTCGCCTGTCACAGCCGTGGGCGTGCTTGAAGGGATTCGGGCCGCTTTGGGGGCCGCCACCCAGAGTGACGCGCTACGAGGCCGTCATGTCGCGATTCAGGGCCTGGGCCACGTGGGCACGGGCCTGGCCGAGCTGCTGGCCCAGGCCGGCGCCACCCTGACCGTCACCGACCTCCACGCTCCCACCGCCCAGGCAACCGCCGAGCGCCTTCACGCCGCATGGGTGGAACCGGACGCGATCTATGACGTGGCCTGCGACGTCTTTGCGCCCTGTGCCCTGGGCGCGGTTCTCAATGATGACACGATTCCGCGCCTCCGGTGCAAAGTGGTGGCCGGCTCAGCCAACAATCAGCTGGCCGACGCACGCCACGGACTGATGCTGAAGGAGCGCGGCATCCTGTACGCGCCCGACTTCGTGATCAACGGCGGCGGGGTCGTGAATGTGGCCGATGCCTTTCATCCCGACGGGTACCATCCGGATCGGGCTCTCAGCCGCGTGCGTGCCATCGCGGACCAACTGCGCGAGATTTTCCAGATTGCCGACCGGGACGGGATCTCCACCGCCGAGGCGGCCGATCGGCTGGCATTGAGGCGCTTGGATTTGTTGGGACGCGTCAAGAGGACGTATATTCCAGAATAGCCAGCGAAGGGAGGCCAGGCCGCGCTATGGCCACGTCCGACAGGGTTCCTGTGGAGGCGCTCGAGGAGCTCATCACGCAACTGCCCGGCATCGAGCGTTGCCGAATTGCCGTGAACGACCTCGGTCTCATCGAGGAAGTGCACGTGTTGGCCTCTGATCGACGTCCGGCCAAGCAGACCGTGCGGGACATCGAAAGTGCGCTGGCCGCCGCTTACAGCATCCGCATCGATCACAAGCGCATCTCCATCGCACAGGTTCGGGGGGTGCGCGGCGCCGACGGGTGGAGCCGTCCCTCCCTGCACCGGTACGGCATGCAGCTGGATCCGGTGGAGGGCCGGATGGTGGCAGAGGTGGAGGTTCTCGCGCTGGAGGATGGGGCAGAGCCGGTGGTGGGACGCCGCGAAGCCCGCTACCTCCCGAGCCATCAGGTCTGGACGGTGGCAGAGGCAGCCCTGAACGCTCTGCAGCAGATCCCGGAGACTCCAGGACCGCTCGCGCTGCGAGACGTGGGCACGTGGGATCTGGCTGGCCGCACCTGGATTGCGGTGGCGGTGGGGTACGTGAGTGAACGCGGGCGGGAACAGGTGGCCTGCGGTACGGCCGTGATGCAGGGAGACCCGCACAGGGCGGCGGCGGAAGCCACGATTGATGCCTGTGAGAAGGTGGTCAATCACCGCCGCGACGGCCGTGGCTGACGAAGCCCGCTACGTCCGCGTCGGCTGGACGGATCCGGCGCTGGAGGGAATGCCCGCGCAGGTCGAGCTCCCCGAGCGGGTCGCTAAACTCGTGGTTCTGGGCTCCGGCGCCAAGGCCGGGTTGCGGGAATGGTTTGCCTTGCCGGAACTGGCCCTATTGATCGGGATCGGCGCCCAGGTCGAAGTGATGCGGGGCGCCTGGCAGGCTGAGGATCAGGAGATTATCCCCACC
>JBMFXK010000570.1:0-1841 GCA_049964315.1 Clostridia bacterium
GTGCGCCGGGAAAGCCGGCCATCTTGAGCAGGTGAAATTCCTGCCCCCGCAAGGGCCAGCCACCCACGGGGAAGCGAGCCTTGAGCGGACCTTCGCGAGGAGGCCAGCTAAGCGTAGGCAGCGCGACGACCGGGCCGCAGCCCGCAAGGGCGAAGGGATTGAGCCTCGATACGTGTCAGACCGAGGGCCGATGGCGTGCCATCACCAGAAGGCTACAGTAGGCATCCGTCATGGCGAGGATGCCGGAGACCTCGGCGGGGTCTGAGACCGCGGCACGGTCGGAAAGCGAGATGGCACGGAACCCGGGAGGCCTCCGCGCGGCGCGCACTGGCGCGTACGCCCAACCCGAGAGGTAATGCCGAAGGGCGGCGGACCCGCGCGGAGGAGTCGGACCCCCTCGTAGTACTCGGAGCGCCGGAGAGCGGCGCACATGGGGAAGGGGGGGGACGGTTTCAGCGGACCAGGACGGCATCAACTCCACGCAGAGGGAGGCAGCTGATGTCAACTGAACTGGAACGCATCGCGTTCAGGGCACAGGCGGAGCCGAAGGTGCGCTTCACCGCCTTGGCCCACCACCTCACGGTGGGGTTTCTCCGCGAGACCTGGCAAGGGCTTAACAAGCGGGGAGCCGCCGGGGCTGACGGCGTGAGCATGGGAGAATACGCGGAACACCTGGACGAGAACCTGGCCCGACTGGTCGAGCGGCTCAAGGCCCACAACTACCAGGCCCCGCCCGTCCGGCGCACGTACATCCCGAAACCGGGCAACCCGGAGAAGCGGCGTCCGTTGGGCGTGCCCACAGTCGAGGACAGGCTGCTGCAAGCAGCGGTATCACGGCTGCTGACGCCAATCTACGAGGCGACGTTCCGGGAATGCTCATACGGATTCCGTCCCGGGCGGACGGCGCACCAAGCGATTGGTGCAGTGCGGGAAACGGTCATAAAGGGCGAGGCGCACTGGGTGGCGGAAGCCGACATCGAGGGCTTCTTCAACCACCTCGACCACGCGTGGCTCATGCGCATGCTCGAAGTGCGGATCGGCGACCCGTGGATTCTCCGCCTGATTCGCAAATGGCTAACGGCGGGAATCCTGGAAGAGGGGCACGAGACCACACCAACGGAGGGGACGCCGCAAGGCGGGCCCCTGTCCCCACTGCTTGCCAACGTCTATCTGCACTATGCGCTGGACCTCTGGTTCGTCTTCACCATCCGCCCAAGGTTCCGCGGGAGAGCACGGTTGATCCGCTTCGCGGACGACTTCATCGCCCTCTTCGAGCTGGAGGCCGACGCCCGGGACTTCGCGCAGATGCTGCCCGAGCGCCTGGCGAAATTCGGGCTCAGCCTGGCCGAGGAGAAGACGACGCTCATTCCGTTCGGACGGGCGCATTGGAAGAGGGAGAAGAGCCACCCGTACCACTTCGATTTTCTCGGCTTCCGGCACCATCTGGGCACGACCCGCCACGGCCAAATGACCGTTGTGCGCCAGCCGCGACCCAAGAGCGTGACGAAGTTCCTAGCCGGGATCAAGGAGTGGCTGTGGGCGCACCTGCACGACCGGCCGACAGAGCAGCAGAAGGTACTGACGCAGAAGCTGCGAGGCTTCTACCAGTACTTTTCCTTGTGGCACACGGTGCACAAGCTCAACGTGGTCTGTCGGGAGGTTCGGCGGCTCTGGCTCTGGGCGCTCCGGCGGAGAAGCCAGCGCGGACGGCTGACGTGGGAGGCGTGGGAGCGCAAGTCGTGGTTCGCGCTGCCCCAACCCCGACTCCTGCACAGGACCGTGTAAGGAACGAGCGCGGAAACCGGGGAGCCCGGTGCGGGAAATCCGCACGCCGGGTTCTG
>JBMFXK010000571.1:0-1840 GCA_049964315.1 Clostridia bacterium
GGCGGTCTGGGCAGCGGCATCGCTCTGCGGCTCGGGCATCAATCGTCGTCTCCCTTGCTGGTCAGGCTGAGAAGCGTGGCGTTCGGTCTCAGACGGATCCGTGAGAACTCTTCACTCCTCCTTCTGCCTACCGTTCGGGGGCTTGGTCGTCAAGGTGCGTACACCTGGGCCCGGATTGGTGCCGTCCGCCTGTCTCGTGACGCGGGCGGAGCATTCTGTGCGACATGGCGCGGCGGGGGTCGAGACACCAGCGGCGTTGCCGGGAGGACTGGGGCAGGAAGCCGGCACCACGGACAGTGCCGGCGGGGTGGCGACGATCGAATACTCCCAAGGGCTGCAGTCGTCCGCTTTCTTTCCGTTCCGCCCTCCACGCGAGAATTAAACTGGGGGGAGACGGGATCTGGAAACGGGAGGGCGCCACGTGAAATATCGCACCGTAGGAAAAACCGGGATCCGCGTATCATCCCTGTGTTTTGGCACGATGTCCTTCGGCGGCAACGCCGATGAGGTGACGTCCAAAGGCATGTTTAACCGTTGCCGCGAAGCCGGGATTAACTTCTTTGACACCGCCAATGTTTACAGCGGCGGGCGCGCGGAAGAAATCCTCGGACAGTGCATGGCCGGTTCCCGGGATGACATGGTTCTAACCACCAAGGTATACAACCCCATGGGACCCGACGTTAACGCCAAGGGTCTGTCTCGCCGTCACATCATGCTCGAAGTGGAAAACAGCCTCAGGAGACTAAAGACCGATCGCATTGAGTTTTACTTTGTGCACATGTTCGATGAAGACACCCCCATGGAGGAAACACTGCGGGCGCTCGACGATCTGCAGTCCCAGGGAAAGATTCTTTACCCGGCGGCCAGCAACTGGGCTGCCTGGCAGATCGCCAAGGCGCTCGGGATCTCCGCACACGAACACCTGGCCCGCTTTGAGCTGATCCAGCCAATGTACAACCTGGTCAAGCGGCAGGCGGAGGTGGAGATTCTGCCACTGGCCGGGTCCGAGCAAGTGGGGGTGATTTCGTACAGTCCGCTGGGGGCCGGACTGCTCACCGGCAAATATGGCTCGGACAAACGCCCGGAACGTGGGCGACTGGTAGAGGACCCAAGATACCGTGCTCGCTACGCAGAGGACACGAACTACGTGGTGGCCGACCGGTTTGCCGCCTACGCGGCCGACCATGGCCTGAAGCCCGCCGCGTTGGCGGTTGCATGGGTGATGGGGCACCCGGCCGTGACGGCACCCATCATCGGGGCCCGTAATCTCGAACAGCTGGAGGAGTCGCTGGCCGCGGTGGACCTGGATATGACTCCCGCATGGCGGGAAGAAATCTCTGCGATGTCTCCTGCCCCGCCGCCGGCCACCGACCGCGCGGAGATGCACGTGCCGCACTGGGGTTAAGGACTCGGGAGCCGTCGCTTTCCACGGGCTTGTGGGCATCGGCCAGTGTGCCGGCCCAAAGTCGTCCGCCGGGTTCGGTTGGCGGCGAGAGCGGTGGACCCGTGCGAGCGGCTCGCTGGCTTTATCCGCCTTCCGGTCGTGGCTGCCTAAACGGCGCCAGGAGAGCGCTGAAGGCCCTCGCCAGGGGATCGGAGCGCCGAGATGCATCGCCTGCCGTCAGGCGAAACGAGATGCACCAGCATCCTCGGAAAATCCTGCCGTTGTGTTGGACCTGTTCTGTGATCGTTTCCCACGTCGAAGCATCGAGGGGACGGACCTGGACCACGTTCTTCGCACATAAAATTTGGCAGCGGACAGGTTTTCGGCCCACTTGTGTTGGAATTGTCGCGCAAAGGAGTCCGGGTCGTGAGTGGCGAAGGCCGTCTCTATGGAACA
>JBMFXK010000572.1:0-1834 GCA_049964315.1 Clostridia bacterium
GCCCAGGTCACGGCGATCCGCCACCGGCCGTTCTCCGGTGTAGCGCGCACCACGCGGGCGCGGACAGACACCGGGGAGGGGAACCGGAGGACGAGGTGCAACATTTCCCCTGGCTTTGCCCGGAAGCCGGCCAGGAACGCCGTGCCGAGGAGGCTCACATCCTGCGTAAGCCCTGTGGCGTCGGGCCGCACCAAACCGTAATCCACCCGGATCGCGAGGGGGAGACGAGGCGCCTCCCGGGTTTCGATCCGCTCAGGCCGACCCGCCCAGCGGCCGGCATATCCCTGGTCTGCCTTGGTCAGGATCACACCGGCCGACCAGAGGCCGCGATCGTCCACCCATCGCACCTGAACTCGCTGGCCGAGGGGCCAGGGTGGTGGGGTGAAGCTCAAAATGTGAAACGCGATGCGGCGGTCGTCAGCCCACCGGCACCGGCCCGCCCACTGGCTCTGTTCATCAGCAACGACCAACGCGCCCTGGGCTGGTGGAACTGGCCCGGTCGGCATATGATCATCCCTTCCTTCGGTTCCGCTTCCGCTTCCGCGTCTACTTCCAGTTCCTTAGGCTCCCCAGCGCACCACACCCAGGGAATCCACGGTCACATCCGGACTGCACTCCGTATACGCCAGCACGGGTAGATCCGGAAACGTCCGCTCGAGCAAGCGGCGGAGCGCGAAACGAATCGCACCGCCGCAGAGTAGGACGGGTCGGCGGCCGGGTCCCGCCTGATCGCGGGCGCGTCGGACCGCTTCCCAAATCGCCTGCGCCTGTTCCGGCTTAATCGGCGGGATGCCTTCCGGGTCCACCGTGCCCAGCAGTCCGTGGAGGTCGCGCTCTGCCGCGGAGTCCAGCACCAGCGCCGGGAGGCGGCCTTCGTGCACATACGCTTCGGTGATCTGGCCGCTGAGAGCGTGCCGTGCGGCCTGCACCAGACCGGGGAGATCCTTGCGGGTCCGGGCTTGGTCGCTGAGCGCCTCAAGAATGGCGGGCAGATCCCGCACCGAGACGCGCTCGCGCAGCAGGTGCTGGAGCACCTGCTGGATGTCACCCAAGGTGAGTGTGTCAGGAACGAGTTCCTGCACTACGGTCGGGTGCTGGGCCCGGACCTGTTCCACCATCTGCCGGACCGCTTCGCGGGACAGCATACGCCAGGCGTACCGTCGCGCCACCTCCGCGGTGTGTGTAATCAGTATGGTCGGGGTGTCGGACACGGTCGCGCCGGCAAGCTCCGCGCGGTAGCGCGAGGACGGCTGGATCCATGCGGCCGGGGCGCCGAAGACGGGATCAGTGGTCGGAACGGCGTCGTCGATGCCGGCGAGGTTCCCACCGATGGCAAGAAGCCGGTCCGGCCGCGCTGTCCCCGTGGCCACAGTCGCCGCGCGAATCGCAATCCGGTATTCCCACGGTTGCAGCTGGCTGTCGTCATGGACGTACAGGGCGGGAAGGACGAACCCGCGCTCTTCCAACATGCGCTCCCGCAGCTGCTGCATGCGATCCTGCAGCTGACGCCCGACGGCTCCGCCGATGACACCGCCGAGCCCGACACCCACGGTGAGGCTCAGGGGCTCCACCTGGAGACGGCGCATGAGCATCTCGGGACTCCGGGCACGCGAGGCCTCTTCCTGTTTGGCGATCCGGGCTTGATGGTCGGCCGCGGTCTGGCGCACCTGTCTCAGGCGCCAACCGGCAAAGACAGCGGCGGCAGCCAGGAGCCCGGGCACCAGCGGCGGCATTCCGAAGAAGACGAGGAGCACGAGAACCCCGGCCACCAAGTAGAAGACGGAGGGACGCTGCACCAGCTGGGCCCACAGCCGCGGAGCCGGAGCTTCGCCGG
>JBMFXK010000573.1:0-1830 GCA_049964315.1 Clostridia bacterium
GTGCGGACGTGGCGCGGGCGATGGTGGAGGACCGCGTCGACCTCGTCGACCACATCTTGGCCGGGGCCACCGTTACCGAACTCTTGGGCCTGCACGAGTTCCTGCAGCGGGTTCTGGCCAAGAGCCGGCGCGACATCGAGGCGGGCTGACCGCCGCCGGTGCGCCGCGGCGCCGTCCCGCAGCCGACAGGGCAAGACCGCGCCGGGGTCATGGGCGACCCTGGCGCGGCCCGATGCTCGTCGCCTAACCCGCCTCTTTCCATAACGGGCCGGAGAAACCGGCCCGGAATCATGCCAAAGGCCCTCCGGGTGCGGGATCATGGGGTTGCTGAAGCTCCATGGGCACCCGCGGGGAGGGCACTTCGTAGGTGAAGCGTCCCACATCATGTCCGCGACAGCAGATCCGCGCCGGGGACGATCGGATGGTGGCCCATGTGGGGGCGCGCGTGCTGGGCGATCTCGCCGACCGGACCGGCTGGACGGCCGGGCTGTCGGCCGCGTTGACCCCGCTCAAGCAGCGTCGTCGGGGCCATGACCGGGGCCAGGTGCTGACGCAGCTGGCGGTCGCCATGGCCGACGGGGCGACCACGCTGAGCGATATCGCGGTGCTCCGCCACCAACCGGCCCGGTTTGGCGCGGTGGCCTCGACCCCGATGGTGTGGCGCATGTTGACGGCGCTGACGGCGGACCCCCTCACCCGCATCGCCGCCCGGGCGGCCGCCCGGCGCCGGGTCTGGGCCGCCGGGTTGGACCCGCAGTTCTACGTCATCGACATCGTGTCGGAATCACCCCCTTGGGGCGTTTCCCCAGAAGCACCTACATCGACCGGGGTGTAGAAACTTGTTGGCGGTGTCAGAAGACCAGCGGCAGGTACTCCGATATTCGCGCCGCCGAGATCCCGGATGTGATCCAAGGGGGTGTGGCGTATCCCGGCCGCTTCCCCCGCCGTGCAGCGCTGCATCATGCTCGCCTCCCGCCTGCCTCGACCGCCGCGTCGGTGTCTTGATGCTAGGGCCTCCCGTCGCGTGAGGGTCAAGAGGCGGCGGCATTCGAAACCGTTTTGCTGGCAGGGACGGCCCTCACCATCGCGAAAGCTGAAAGCAAGCTTACTCCGGGGAGGGCACTCATGGCAGGCTCAGAGCGGCTTGAACGGTATCTCTCCATCCGCATGGCGTATGACGGCCACCCGATGCCGGACGGCCGCATCGTGTATCTTTCCAATCTGCTCGGCGTCCCGATGCCGTGGGTGTGGGACGGCTCGGCGCACGGACCGGATCCGCTCCGCCTGGACGACGTGCGCACCAGCGGCCTGGAAGCGTCGCCGACGACGCCCTGGGTCGTTCTCACCCAGGACGAGGCGGGCACGGAGCGTCATCAGCTTACGGCCGTGCATCTGCAGACGCGCGATCGCCGCCGGCTCACCCACCGCCCTGAGCACATTCATCTCTTCGGGGCCTTCTTTCCCGACGGCGAGCAGTTTGTGCTAACTGCCAACCGCCGCAATGGGCGCGACTTTGAGCTTTACCTCGGTCATCTGGACGGACGCGAGCTGGTGCCGGTGGACGTCGGGCAGGAGTTCAGAGGCGTTTGGTCCGCGCCGGCCGTCTACCCGGACGGCCGCGCCGTCCTGCTGGTGGAGAGCATCGCGCCGACGCACCACCGGATCTTCCGCGCCGATCTGAGCGGGACGCGCGCCACCCTCACCTGCCTGACGCCTGATGACGAAGCCGCGTATTACAGCGTGAAGCTGCAGGGAACGCGGGTGGTGGCCGCGTGCGATCGCGGCAGCGAATATTCCCGCCTGATTGCCATCGAGACCCCTGGCGAGATG
>JBMFXK010000574.1:0-1829 GCA_049964315.1 Clostridia bacterium
CCTCAAGAACCGAGACGTGCCCAACGATGCCGTACATTTCCCAGGCCCACAAGAGCTCTGCGCCTGGAGTCATGCGTCCCGAGCTCTTCGTGTACCAGAAGCGCGTCGTGATCGCGGGATCGGCCAGGGCCTCGAAAACATCGTGCGTGATCGCCGGATCAGCATCCCGACGCGTACAGCCGGCGCCTCGTTGAGCATCATGTCATGTCCCCCTGACCTGCGACATGCTGAGCCGTTCCCCCGTCCTCCGTGCGGAGCGGCGCTCTGGAGGCGGTCCGCGCCGTGCCCGGACCCGGTAGCCCGGACACGGCGCGACTCACTCAGTCCTGGGCGGGCGGGTGTCCTTTCACGCGCCCCGGCATATCTGCCAGGATGTACGCGTAGACAGCCAGAACGGCCACACCGTGGGCCAGCTCGTCCGGATCGACCTTGTCTACCATGTCGCCGTGGGAGTGGTGATAGTGCATGTACTTGTCGCCCCCCGAGTGCAGGGACAGCGTCGGTACTCCCCGCAGCATGAGCGGCCGGATGTCGGCGCCCGTTCCCCCGGGCCCCGCGGAGAAAGGTCCTGCGGACGCGAGGAGGCCCGCGATCTCCTGCATGTAGGGCACATCCGCCTCATCACCGGCGAAGCTGATGGAGGTGGGCCGGAAGAAGCCGGCGTCGGACTCGATGGCCATCACGTGCTGGTGAATCTCCGTTGCGTGCGCATCCCGATAGGCGACGCCCCCGCGCAGCCCGTTCTCCTCATTGGTCCAACCGACCAGGCGGATGGTGCGGCGCGGGCGCAGGCCAAGCCCGCGAATGACGTGGAGTGCCTGCCAGGCTGCCATAAAGCCGCCCGCGTCGTCCATCGCCCCCGTGCCCACATCCCACGAGTCAATGTGGCCCCCGAAGACGACGACCTCGTCCGGGATCTCGGACCCGACCAGGTCTGCGACAATGTTGCGCGACGGGGCATCAGGCAGGGTCTGGGCCTGCATCTTCAGTTCCACCGTAACGGGTACACCGCGATCGGCGAAGCGGTGCAACAGCATGGCGTCCTCGATCGAGAGCGCGGCGGCCGGAATCTTGGGGACACCGTCGTCGTATGCCATGTTCCCGGTATGCGGACTCCGGATGGTACCGGACGCGACCGTGCGGATCAGGCAGGCGACCGCCCCGACTTTGGCCGCGGCTACGGCTCCCCGTCGCCGGTACGCCACGGTCTCCCGGTACGAGACAAAGGGAGCGTCAAAGAGGACAATCTTCCCCTGAGCTTCCGACGCCCGCTGCTCCAGCTCCTCAAAGGTGGAGACCACCAGCACCGGAGCGGTGATGCCCGCGGGCGGTGTCCCGACGCTCATTCCCAGACCGAGCATGCTGAGCTTGGCCCGTCGGGGCGCGATGAGGGTGGCGGACTCTTCGCCGCGCACCCAGTGCGGGACCATGACGGGCTCGCCGTGAACGTTGGCGAACCCATCCCGCTCAAGCTCGGCCAGCGCCCAGTCGATGGCCCGTTCCAACGCGCCGGAGCCGGACAGACGAGGTCCGAACGTATCAGTCCATAACGCGAGGCGCTCCCAGGCGGAGTGATTCGAGAGCGCGCTCTCCAGAATCTTCCCGGCCGCCATCTTGTGCGCTTCGGTTACTCGAAACGGAACCCGCGCGTCGGCGCCATTTGAGGGAGAGGTAGTGTTATCCATAGATTGACACTGCCACGCGCGCCCAGGAGCGTCAACGCACACTTGCGCGCCTTAAGAAGGTACAGTGGCGGAGTTTGCCGCAGCCCTGGCCGCACGTCTGGACCACCGCGCTCGGCCCCGGCGGGTATGTCCGACGCCTTGCAC
>JBMFXK010000575.1:0-1826 GCA_049964315.1 Clostridia bacterium
CGCCCGCCGCGGCCGCCACACCCACGAGGGCGGTCCGGTGCAGCGGTCGTCGCTTGAAGTGGTTCATGTGCATTCCTCCTGAGGGGAGTGTTCCCACAGGAGTGCCGCCGCCGGCTTAAAAGCAGATGGCAGTTGTGTTAAGAACAGGTTAACTTCATATTATGATTGTGTTATGATCCCGTTGGAGGGAATGCCGTGATCTGGAGAGATGTGTTCACCACCCGGCCGAACACTTTTGTGCGCCTGCTGGAAGAGCAGGCGCGGATTACGGCGGACGTCACCCGGGCGCTGGACGCTTTCGTTCACACCGAAGAGGCGTCACGGCGGGATGCCCTGGCCCTGGAGGCGTCAAACCTGGAACACGAAGGCGACCGCGTGCGTGCGGACATCCTGTCGCAGCTCCAGCAGTCATTCGTCACGCCCTTCGACCGGGAGGATATCAACAGTCTGTCCCGCGCCGTGGACGACATCGCCGACTACGCCGAAAACACCATCAAGGAGATAGAACTGTACCGGGTCACCGTGGATCGGCCGATCCGGGAGATGGTCATCAACCTGCGGCGTGCGGCCGAGATTCTCCATGGCGCGATCGAACTGCTCGGCACCGGCCGGGCCGAGGCGCAGGCGCTGGCCCAGCAGGCCAAGCGCTTGGAAAACCGCATGGAGGCCCTGTATCGCCAGGCGATCGCGGACCTTTCGCGGTATGACGACATCCTGTACGTCATCAAGCTGCGGGAAATCTACCGCCATCTGTCGAACTCAGCCGACAGAGTCGACAATGCCGGCAACATCATTGTCGACATTGTGGTCAAAGAAGGCGCCTGAGCCAGCCTGAAACCCGGATCGCGCATACAGTGCGTCACCCTGGCTAGTCATCGCCGGGGCAGTGTCCGGTGCGCGCGGGAGGGGTGGACGGATAGTGGTGAACGTCGTGAATGTGGCGGCGTTTGTCCTGATTGCCGGCTTCGCCTTTATTTCAGGGGTAAACGACGGGGGCAATCTGGTGGGAACCTTCCTCCCCACGCGGGCGCTGCCGCCACGTCTCCTCATCCCGGCCCTGGTGCTGAGCGCCGGGCTCGGGCCCTTCGTGTTCGGCACTGCCGTCTCCCACACCATCGCGGTGGAGATTCTGAACTTCCGCGCCGCGGGCCTTTCGACGCTGGATGTCGCGGCGGCCGCCAGCATCCTCACGCTGCTGGTGAGCTGGTGGCTCAAGGTGCCGTCCAGCACGACCGTGGCGCTCGCGGGCGGCATGGTGGGCGCCGCCCTCGTTCACGACCAGACAGGGCTTCTGCACTGGGCCGGAGTGGTGAAGGTGCTGGCGGGCCTGTTTGGGTCGGTGGTCGTGGGCTTCCTCGTCTCCTATGTCGTCACCCGCGGGGTCTGGCGCGCACTGGCCAATGCGTCCACGGACACGGCCCGCCGGCTCGGCTACGCGCAGATTGCGACCCTGATGGTGCAAGGGTTGGCGTACGGGGCCAACGACCAGGAAAAGTCCATCGGCCTGCTCACGCTGTTCTTCGTCATGAGCGGCCGGACCCTGCACTACCACGTGACACCGGTGACTGTCCTGATCCCGCTGGTGTTCTGGGTGGCAGGGCTCGTCACCGGCGGATGGCGCATTGCGCGGACAGTCGGCGGACACATCTTCCGAATCCGTCCGGTGCATTCGCTGACCGTTCAGGCATCCGCAGCCGCCACCGTCCTCACGGCGGCCTTTTTCGGCGTGCCGGTCAGCACCACGCAGACCACCGATGGATCCCTCTTCGGCCTCGGGACCGCGCTGGCCCCGCGCCGGGTGCAATGGCGCACCGCTTATCGTCTCG
>JBMFXK010000576.1:0-1822 GCA_049964315.1 Clostridia bacterium
ATGCCCGCTTCGCAGATGCAGACATGGTGGGCGGCGTCTCAACTGGGCCGGCCGGGCGCGCTGCTCACAGGATCGGCACAGGTGGTGAAAGCCGTCCTGAAGGCTTACGGCATCGTCGTTGACACGGGTAAGCATGGCCTGGTCTGGACGCCCGCGCTGTACGTCCTAAACGGCCGCGGTCAGGGCGAGCGCCTCTTCATTCTCAACGCCGACCAGGTATCGTCCGAAGCGGCCGCACTACGGCGCGCGATCCGACTGTCGCTTCCCCGGGCGAGATGAGAAGATAGGGGACGGTACGGGGTCAAGGGAGGGCACGCGGCATGAAGCACGTGGAAAAGCCATGGGGTTACGAGATCTGGTGGGCACGGACCGACCGCTACGCCGGCAAGATTCTTTTCGTCAAGCAAGGGGAGTCGCTCTCCCTGCAGTACCATAACCGCAAGGCCGAGTCGATGTACTGCCTGGAGGGTCGTGCGCGTCTGTCGCTCAATGACGAGGAAGTCATCCTGACGCCGGGGGTGGCGGCTGATATCCCGGTCGGCGTGCGCCATCGGCTGGTGGCGCTGGAGGACACCAAAGTGATTGAGGTGTCCACCCCCGAACTCGATGACGTGGTCCGGCTGGAGGATCGTTACGGGCGGGAAGGTACCAGCGCGCCGTAGACGGACATGTTTCCGCCAAGCGTCCCGGTCGCAGGGCCGGGAGCTTCTTATGGTTGGGATCGGAATATGCGCGCGTGCACTCACGCGGATACGGGAGCTGCACCAGGCGCCGCGCTCAGGCGTTGCGTTACCCTACGCTCTCGGTCTTGAGCGTCTTGACCATGATGACGAAGGGCTCCGCCGCGCCCGGAGGCCGAAAGCCGGGCGAGAGAAGCTGCCAGCCAAGCCCCGTGTACAGAGCCCGCGAGGCGCTGTTGGACGCCTCGGTGGTGAGAATGGCAATGCGCTCCGCCGCCCGCTGCAGCACGGCATCGTGCAGGAGCCTCCCATAACCGCGGCGACGGTGCTCCGGGATCACGCCGAGGGCCACGAACTCGAAGCACTCGTCCAGCCACGCGGCCCGATCCGCTCCGGAGAGGTGCTCCTCAAGCAGGGAGCGGTAGAACTGACCCGGGATGGATCGGTATCCGTAGGCAAACCCGACCGGCTGGCCCTCGTCTGTATGGAGGATGAAACCTCAAAAGCCTGGATAGCCTGCATGCCGGAGCAGGCGAACGCGGCTTTCCGCGATCGGGGCATCCTGTCCGGACGGATCCGTAAAGATGATCGAGTGGAGCCACGCCGCGCCGTCGATGCCGCCCTCCGGTGTGATGGGGTAAGTCTTCACCGCTCCTCCGGTGCTGCGTCTTGCGGGTCCACGCATCCAACTGCGCGCCTTCCGGGCGCGCACCGGGTCCGCCGTGCCGCGGGTATGTCCATCGGCGGAGATTCGCTCTTTACGCGCCCTTGATCTCCAGGATGCGGGTCGCGACGCCTAAGAAGACTTTGGCCGCCTCGGTGTCGGGATTGGTGAGCACGATGGGCTGACCCGTGTCGGCGCCTTCGCGGACGTCTGCTTCCAGCGGCACTTGGCCGAGAAGAGGCACCTTGAGCGCCCGGGCCAGGTCCTCGCCGCCGCCGTGCCCGAATATCTCCAGGCGGTCGCCATGGGGGCAGCGGACGTAGCTCATGTTCTCGATAACGCCAAGGATGGTCTGTCCGGCCCGCTGGGCGACGTTGGCAGCGCGCGCCGCCACATGGGTGGCGACCGGCTGCGGCGTCGTGACAAGGACGAGCGAGGCGTGATGCACCCGCTGCGCCACGTCCAGGGCGATGTCGCC
>JBMFXK010000577.1:0-1822 GCA_049964315.1 Clostridia bacterium
GCCGGAATCGAGAGGCCGTGGGCCTGCGCCCAGGCCCGGGGCGTTCCGTCGGCCACCAGGTGTGCGACCAGCGCCCGGTCCGCCTCCGGCACGGCCGCCAGCAGGGCATCCCGCACGACGGCACTCACTTCGCGCAGCACCTCGAGCCCATCCGGGAGATCCGGAGCCTCCCGCATCCCCGTCGGGCGCGGGGGGATCAAATCTGCCGGATCGTCATCGGGAGACCACTCCGTCCCCATCACGACAAAACCTCCTTCGCCCAATCCCTTGAGGGGCCGTGGGCCCGACGTTCATGCCGGGCCGCCTGGGCGTAGTGACGGAATCGGCGCTCGCACCCGGGATAGGCGCATAGCCAGACGGCGACGCGCCAGGCGTCGGCCCAGGCATCAGCCCACCGGGGTGTGTCGCCTGTCCCGTGCGCAATGAGTTGCAGCGCCGTCCGGGTCTGCCGCCGCCCCTTCTGCGCTGCGGGATCCCACCAGGCGCCGCGCAGCCGCACGGAAATGCGGTCGGCGCTCGCCGCCGGGCCCACCGTGAAGACCCAGCCCCCGGACATGCGCGTCTCGGTCACCACAAAGGGTGCACCGACCTCCACGGACCAGGCCGGCAGGAGGCCGCAGAACACGCCGAGCGAGGTTTCGATGATCATGGCGTCGGTGGCGGAGCCGCGCAGCCGCGGCACCCGTCGGGCGAGCGCCCAAGACAGGGCCGCCGGCGCCTCCTCATCCGGATCGTAGGGTAGACGGGGCATACAAACCTCCTGACCGTCGGCCGTTAGTCCGGCGCTGGGCTTGCCGCCCCCCGCTTCTGGGCGCCTTTGTCGGCTGCTTACAGAGAACTGGTCCCACCGTTGCCGTTCCGGGACGGCGCTCACGACTGGCCGAGGACCATGACACTCATCACCAGCGTGTAGAGCACGGCGACGCTGACGGCCCAGACGCCCGCTCCGCCCATGCGTCCGTGATGGCGGCTGTGGGGCGCGGGGTGTTCGGCTTGCCGAGCGAGAAAGCCGACCAGGGGGCCTGCGATCAGAAACGGCCCGATGCGGTTTCCCAGCGTCCCCCAACGCACAATGACCGGGCACGGCAGCCAGCGCGTGAACCAAACGGCGGGCACCGGAAGCAGGATGAGAGCGACCACGATGCTGACCGCCACGGTTCCCGCACCCGCACTCCACACGAACATCCCGGACCGCGGAGGGCGGCCCGGGGACACCGGGGTTACCATGGACGCAGACACCTCCCGAGAGACTGAGACCCGAGCGAGACGAGTGACCGGGCGGTCCGGCCCGCCGCGGCCTGCGCGATGGTGTTGACGCGCTCGTTGAGGGGATGGCCGCTGTGGCCCCGCACCTGCTGGACCGTTAGGGTGTGCGGCGTCTGAGCGGCCACGAGCGCCTCCCACAGGTCCCGGTTCTCGACCGGCGTCTGCTTGGTGGTCCGCCAGCCGTTCTGTTGCCAGCGGGCGACCCACGTCGTGATCCCCTGGGCGACCAGCTGACTGTCGGTGATGAGCGTGACCCGGCACGGACGCTTCAGGGCCCGCAAACCGACGAGCACCGCCTGCAGTTCCATGCGGTTATTGGTGGTGGCCGGATCCGCCCCCGTCAGCACCCGCTCGGCGCCCTGGTAGTGCAGAAGCGCGGCGTACCCGCCGGGGCCGGGGTTGCCGAGGCAGGATCCGTCTGTCGCCAGCGTCACGGCCGGCCGGGCGTCGGGCGCGTGCCCGTCGGCGCTCACGAGGCCCGCTCCCCGACGAGCTCCCGGTGCCAGGCCCGGATCCGCGCGCCATCGTTGTGCGCCCACCAGGGGCCGAGGTTGAG
>JBMFXK010000578.1:0-1813 GCA_049964315.1 Clostridia bacterium
TCAGTGTATCGGATCCGGCCATACTCGTCACTATCTTGGAATCGATCTACTAGTGATAGAGGACACACGTACACAAAGATCGACTCCGTGGCAGCGTTAACTTATGGGGTACTGGCCCCCGCTGGCAGGTGCTCGTCGTGGAGTTCCGGCCTGCAGCCGTCACGCGAACCCTGCACGATTTCCCAATTGAAGCGGTCGTCGGCTTCCGAGAGGGGTACTGGAGGAAAGCGGCCTTGCGGATCGGCTGTGGGATCCGCAGACGTGCCATCCTTCGTGGCGCGGCGGCCACGGCTTGGCGGCGCTCCATTGCTCGGCCTGCCTCCGGCCGCGTCACGATTCGAGCGCGGCCCGAAGCTCGGGCCTGCCCAGCACACCGGTACACCACCTCAACCAGAAGTCGTCCGGATCCTCGCTGTAGTAGCCCGCGGACGCAAGGGCCATCGTTGCCCGGTAAACCGCCATCGTCCTCCGGTTGAAACCGAGCCGGTGGATGAGGCGGGCCTCGAGCCGCTCCTCCAGTGCTCGGCCCTCGGGGAAGACGAAATCATAGAAGCTTGCCGCTGTGGCCGCTTCGAACGCTGATGCCCCGGCCGTTGACAGCCAGCCAAAGTCAAGCACGGCAACCGGTCTGAACGCTTCGTCCACCATGATGTTGGCGGGCACCAGGTCGCCGTGCACCAGACAGTCGGGGGCGTTGGGTATGGTGGCAAGCGCTCGCAGGATCAAGTCGGTCAGCCGCTCGAGGTCGGGGATGATACTGTCCAGGGCGCCTGGGGCCACGGACGTCCGCCGCAGCACAAGCCGGCGGAGCATGGCATGGAAGTCTTCGCCCTGCTGCCAGGGGGCTCTATGTTCTTCCAGGATTGGCAAGGCCTTCATGGCCGGTGTGGCCGGTACTGTTGCGAGAGCCCCGACGACCTCCACGACGCAGTCGAGCGCCGCGTCAGAGGTTGGCCGCGGCGCATCGATCGGGCACAGCGGCCGCCCGGGCAGCCATGCCTCTACCGTGCACCAGTATTCCGGAACGCGCGGCAGAGGGGCGATCTGGAAGATACGGGGCGTCTGAAACGGCAGACGGGACGCGGCCACGTCATCGCAGAACTGCTTCAGAGCTTCCAACTCGGGGTGTTTCTTGCGGAGCCATACTTTGGCTGCGTGCGCCTCGTCCAGGCGAAACACGGCGCCTTCGACTCCCGCCGCCACGAACTCGGCACCCGGATATCCGAGGTCGGCCAACCCCATTCGGCCGATCTCCATCAGCATGCTGCCCTCAGTGGACATGGACGCCCTCCGAGAAGACTTCGTCGGTCGATGTGCCCCGTGCAACCGACCGGAACCAGGGTGGCATGGCGCGGCTCGGGGGGTCAAGCGGCTTGACGGTGCGGTGGTCCGTCCGGTTCAAGATAGTCATGGTGGCGCCCGTCCGCGCGTGATTGGTCCCGCATACGTGCGGGCGATGACGTGCACGCAATTCAGCCCGGGTGCGAGCGGACAGTGGGAGCCCTTAGAGATAGGCTGCCCCTTGCATTTTTCGGGACGCGCACGCTTTCGCGCCGTTGTGAGACCACAGACCGCCCGTTATGACGAGGACCTTGCCGGGATTCCCGTTGGACGAGGGACTGAGGTCGAGTGCTTCATCCCCCGCGGCCGCGTCCCCATCGAACCGGGCGACAGCGACGGTCGCCGGCCGATGCCTCCACGCGGTGGAGCACCGGTTCTCACCGGAGGCGGTGCTGGTGCTCTGTGAACGGGAGCGGTATGAACCCGACACCCAGTACTCGGGCTATAAGCAACATCACGGACGTTTCGCCAT
>JBMFXK010000579.1:0-1803 GCA_049964315.1 Clostridia bacterium
CTCACGGCCTGCTTCCGTTGGTACTACCGCATAACTGCTAAACTCCCGCTAGGCCGAGCGTTCATCCGTTGCGCTTCAGCGTGCCGCGGTGCATGGCGTAGCGTTCCGCCATCGTGAAGATGAAGAGGCCGATCGGGATCAGCACCAACCCGGACAGCAGCAGGCCGATCGACACCGGCACCAGCGACCCCACGCTCGCTCCGGCCAGGACTGCCTGGCGGACGTACTCCAGCGTGTAAGTGGCCGGAGACAGCACGGACGCCCAGCCGATCCAGTGCGGAAGCACGGCCACCGGGTAGTAGACTCCCGAGATCAAGAGCAGGACGCCCTGAATCACCTGGGTGGCCTGTGCGCCGCGCTCGGTCGACAACAGCGGCAGCACCGCCGCCATCAGCCCCAGCCCGATGAACGGTACGCTTGACGCCACCAGCACCATCGCGGCGCCTGCCAGGTCGGCCCCGCCGACCGTGATGTGAAAGAAGAAGGCCACGCCCAGCAGGACCACCACGGTCCGCACCAGTCCATACAGCACGGCCCACATGCACACACCGCCGAGATACGTCAACCGGTGGATGGGCGCCATGAAGCTGTATTCGATGGTGCCCTCCCAGCGCTCCCACTGCACCGAGTTGGACACTTCCTGGAACAGGATGGACAGGAAGTTCCACAAGAGCGCCCCGATGGCGAGATACACCACCTCGCGGTCGCGCGCGGCGCCGGCCGGCATGGCCAGGCCGATGAGCCCGATCGTGAGTGTATTGACCACGTTGTAAAACAGGAACACGACTTCCCAGCCCAGGTACCGCCGGATGAGGTGGAAGTTCCGCCGCACCAGCGCCCAGACTGCCTGGCCCTCTCGGGCCACCTGTACCGCCAACATTGCTTGTCTTGCTCCTGCCTTCTCTTATCGATGCGCCGGCCAGACTCAGGCGTCTTCCTCTTCTTCCAGAGGGGTGCCGATGAGATGGAAGAAGACGGCTTCGAGACTGTCCTGCCCGCCGCCGTAGTGCGCCTTCAAGCCTGCGGGGGTGTCGATGGCCGAGAAGCGCCCGCGATCGATGATGGCCACCCGGTCGCAGATGCGATCCGCCTCGTCCATGTCATGGGTCGAGATGATAATGGTGGCGTCATGGGTCTCCCGCACCTCGAGGATGAACTCCTGCACCTCCCGTCGCGACTTGGGATCGAGGCCGGTCGTGGGCTCGTCCAGCAGCATGAGCGTGGGCGAGGTCAGCAGGGCTCGGGCGATGGCGACCTTCTGCTGCTGGCCGCGGGAGAGCTGCTCCAGCGGAACCCGGAGTTTCCGCGCCGGCAGTCCGAGGCGGTCCAGGATGCGCTCGGCCTCCCTCTGTGACTGACGGTTCGGAACGCCGTACAGACCGGTGGCGTAGGCCAGGTTCTCGGTCGCCGTCAACTTCTTGAAGAAGCTGGCCTCCACCGACACCCGGTTGATGAGACGGCGGACCGCCATCCGGTCGTGGACCGCGTCAAGTCCGAAGACGCGCACGAAACCGGCATCCGGAATGAGCAGCGTCGCCATCATCCGGATGAGGGTGGACTTCCCGGATCCGTTGGGACCGAGGATGCCTAAAATCTCACGGCGCGGCACGATGAGGTCAATGCCCGCCACGGCATCCACCTGCTGCCACTGACGCTCCCCCGGCTCACGCTCCCGGAACGACTTGCGAAGCCCCGACGCCTCCAGCGCCACCCGGTCCATCGGGATGGCGGGCATGGCTCCCACGAATTCTGCCTCCCTGTGGTGACACGGTTCCCCGAACTCATAAAAATCACCGGTCGGGC
>JBMFXK010000580.1:0-1792 GCA_049964315.1 Clostridia bacterium
TGGAGCACCACCGAGAGCGGCACCCGGGTCTGCCCCCTCTCCCAGCGGTCCAGGCGGCTTACCGGGATCCGAAGTGCCCGGGCCACCGCGGCCCGCGCGAGCCCCACCGCCCGCCGGGCCGCACGCAGCCGGGGGGGTAGCGACACCAACTCCACAGCGGAAGACACGAGGCACACCCTCCTTTGGGTCCGGCGACTTACCGGGCCGCGTGAGACGTCGGGCCCGGCTTCGGCCGCGTCGACGTCATCGCCCACTGCGCATACAGGTGCAGATCCCGCACCAGGTGGTGCTGCACGCTTAAGGCGGCGGGCCGGACCACCGGGCGCAGCACGGGCCAGGCGGTCGTGGGGCTCCAGACGAACCAGATCGCCACCGCGATGCAAGCGGCCACGGCTCCGATCAGCACGGCGCGCAGCACCCGCGCCAGCAGCAACCCCAGGAGCACCAGCGTGAGGATCAGCAGCAGAACCATGGGCTCCCCTCCCCGCTCAGAGAACTGGGTGCGCGCGGACTCGGTGCTCAGGCAGCGTCAGGCCCACGGCCCACAGCTCCTGGCCCAGCCAGTCCGCAATGCGCGGCGACATGGGGTCTGGGCGCTGGAGCACGCCGTGAAAAAGGGCTTGGCCGTCGGTCCACAGCACGTGCAGATGCGTGAGATCCTCCTCACGCTCCGGCCAGACGTCATCGGGATGCCGAAAGGCACACGTCGCGTAGCGGCTCTCGTGCACCCGGACCAAGAGCCGGCCCTGGCCGATGACGGCCGGATCGGTGAGGGTCACCAGGCGCGCCAGCAACGTACTCGACAATTCCCGGAGGTCCACGGTGATCGGTTCGCTCCGGTGCTCGCCGTCGGCGATCACCAGGCGGGCATACAGGGGTTCGGACATACCAGCACCTCCTGAAGGCGGCAACACGGACGCATGACGGGCAGGCCCTGACGGAGCGACCCGCACGGTCGGCTTTCTCGGGAAGAGCAAAGGCCCGTACAGAACGACCACCGCCGCCGCGAGCAACAACACAACCAGCACGCAGCTCCCCTCCTCCCCATCCCGCAAGGCGACTCGGGCCGCGGTCGGACACCCGGGCGCGAAGCTCCGGGAGGCGCGGATCCTCTAAGCCACACCCCACGAAAAAGCCCCCGTCTCCGCTGGGAAGCGGCGGACGGGGGCATCGGGGATCTCGCAATCTAAGCGGGTTGGGTCGCCGGAACCACTGCTACCTGCGGCAGCTG
Organism: Clostridia bacterium; assembly: GCA_049964315.1. Lineage (GTDB taxonomy): Bacteria > Bacillota > Sulfobacillia > Sulfobacillales > JAIMBI01 > JAKATP01. The sequence goes on from JBMFXK010000580.1 coordinate 1,232, forward strand.
CTCCCCCAGCGCATGCAGCGCGCGCGCCAGCACGTCCTCAGGGGTCAAGCTCTCTCCCACCGGAATGTCCACCACCAGCACGTAGGACTGCCAAAACAGCGCCTCCTGCCCGTTGAAGGCCGCGGCAGCTGTCTGGATCTCCTGATGGTGCTGGGCGGCTTCGACAAACCGGCGGTTCACTGTGCGGCGCCGGGTAGCTTCATCCGCGTCGACCGTGATCGTGCGGCGCATGCGCGTCAGCATCTGTGACCGGCTCCAGTGCTGCGTCACGGCCCGCTGGAGCCAATACGCCGGCTCATGTTCCGGAGCCCCGTCGGCAAACAACCTGTGCGCTCCCAGTGCCGCCACGTGATGGGCAAATGACACCGCGTAGCGCTCGCTCTCCGGATACGCGCGGGCGATACGGGCCATCACCTCCAACCGGTGAACCGACAGCCCTGCCTGCGCATGCAGCGCCTGCAGTCCTTTGGAGCCATAGCGCCGCGCAATCGCCCGCGCAATGTCGGCTTCGCGCCAGATCGAGCGCTCCTGCACTGCCACCGCCTTCAGAAACTCTCCAAT
>JBMFXK010000581.1:0-1792 GCA_049964315.1 Clostridia bacterium
CGTGCGGAGCATGCCCGACGCCACGCCGAATACGCCCGGCGGCGACGCTTTCATGACGGCCGAGTTGTTGGCCGGGAAGAACCCGGCGCTGCCCAATCCGTTTACCACGCTGATAGCGCTCACCGTCCACAGGGGGCTGCTGACGGCCAGACGGGCGTACAGCAGGATGGCCAGGCACTGGAGCGCAATGCCGACGGTCGCGGGTGCGGCCGGCGAGAAGCGGTCCGCCAGCCGGCCCGAGACCGGACCCAGGAGCCCGCCCACCAGATACCCCGGGATCAAGAGGAGGGCGGCATCCAACGGGTTCAGGCTGCGCACGCCTTGGAGATACATGGTAATCAGAAAGAGCACGGCAAAGTTCGCCAGGGATTGAAAGAACGCCGCCAGAAATGATGGGCTCATGGTCGGCACCCTGAAGATGTCGAGGTGCAGCATGGGGTCGCGGGCGCGTGCCTCCTGCCATACCAGCAGCAGCAGCAGTACCAGCCCTCCCAGCAGGTACGCGAGAATGCGTGCACTGAGGGGTGTGCTGGTCAAACGGACAAGGGCCCACAGTACGGCCAGCAGTCCGGCCCCCAGAAGCACCATGCCGGCCACGTCAAGCTCGCGGGCGCGCCGCTCCTGGCCCGGAGAGAGTACGTAGAGGGCCAGGACCAACGCCGCGCCGCCGATGGGGACGTTGATCCAGAAGATCCAGCGCCAGGTGAGCAGGGTGACGAGGGCGCCGCCGGCCAGGATCCCCAGCACGGCCCCCAGATTCCAGCCAATGGCCGTGAACCCGTAGGCGCGCCCACGCGTCTCGCGTGGAAAGATGTCGGCGATCACGGCCCCGCTGTTGGCCGAGATGAGTGCGCCTCCCACACCCTGCACGAGCCGGAACACCACAATTGAGGCTTCGTTCCAGGAGAGGGCGCACAGGGCCGAACCTACAATGAAGACGAGAAACCCGGCCTCGTACATCCGCACCCGGCCGAACATGTCGCCCAGCCGTCCCACCTGCGTCGCCAGGAGCGTGATCACGAGCAGGTAGCCGAGGACCACCCAGACGATGGACGCGAAGCCGACGTGCAGGTCGCTGCGCATGGTGGGCAGCGCCAGGATCACGATGGTGGTGTCGACCGCGGCAATGAGAACCCCAATGACAATGACGGTTAGCTGCAGGCCCGTCCGATGAGCTGCAGTCGCGGACATCCACATCCCCCCGCAGCCTCCGCCAAATTGCCGTCCCCTTTAAGACCGCTTACGTTACCATACACCCTGACACCTGGCGTCTTGCTCTCTCGTGCCCCAAGGAGTCCGCATGCTTGTCCCGAGAGACTGGACCAGATTCGCCGGTCCTGGCCCGAGTTCCCGACCGCCAACGTCTCCCTGCAGGAGGGCGGACAGAACCACTGGGTGCTGGACACCGGGCCGCTGGTGGTGCGTGGCGTACACTAATCCCACGCCCGAGAGCAAGGTTCGGCTTAGCCAGGAGGCAGCGCTCCTGCAACGAATCGGGTCGCACCTTCCCCTGCCGGTACCCAACCCGGTTCGGTGCTGGGTGGCCGCCGGCAGCGACGTCGCATACGCCGCGCGCCCCTCCAGCGAGAGCGTTTCGGGACACTCCCACAGACCGTCCGAAGCAGCGTGCTGGACGACCTGCTCCGATTTCTTACCGTGTTGAACCCCCTTGCAGATGCCGTGGGTGACCTCGAAGGGCTGCGGTCGAACCCGCTCGAGAACTGCCCCGCATTCTATGACCGGGCGCGCTGCGCCGTTGTGCCGGAGCTTCCCGCGCGGCGTCAGCTCCGGG
>JBMFXK010000582.1:0-1791 GCA_049964315.1 Clostridia bacterium
GGATATCTTTCAGCCCCAGTGGAACTACACCATCAGCCCCCAACCTGTATCAGTAACGAACGAGTGAGCCCTTAGAGCAATTTGCCGTCGCCATGATGACCCGGTTCCGCCAGACGCTGGGCGCTTCGGGATAAGGTGTTGCGCTTCGAAAAATCCCGCCTGGCTGTCGTGTAATGTCATTGAGACCTGAGAAGAGACACGTTCAGCACCCAAGTCATGGTACCGTCAGGAGACCAGTTGATTTGGTGGGTCCCGCGAGCCACCAAGATTCCGGCCGTCGCCGCGGCACCGGGCCATGTTGTCGGCCAGGGCGACGGGGAGGGGGATATGTATACATGGCGGCTGGCAAGCGGGGACGGGCAGCGACCGTCGCGTCTGGCAGCGAGACACCTTTGGTTTATGGACTCACCGAATTTGAAAGCACCCTGGTGCGGGACGCGTTGGCGAACCGATCGCTGGCGGAACTGGCGGCCGCACGGCACGTGTCAGTGACTGCTGTCACTGTGGAGCTTCGTGTAGCCGTGCAGAAATTGCTGGAGTCGGTCGCGCAACCGTCCGGCAGCATGGCGGCACCAATACGCTACATGCGCCGGGGGGCGCTGGTCGGGGCGATTGTCGACCGGCAGGCAGGTGAGCGAGGACTGAAGGCGGCGATGGCCCGGGCCACGCGGACGGGTTCATCGCTGTCGGTCGTGTACTTGAGCTGGCGGCTTGAGGACGACCGCGATGCTGCCAGCGGTCCAGACGATGCGGGAACATGGCGCCGAATCGGCTATCTAGTGGCCAACAACGTCCGTCCCGACGACCTGTGCGTCCGGTGGTCCGATACGGCCGCCCTGGTGGTATTGGAGCACACGACGGAAAGCCAGGCACATATCGTGGCGCGTCGGCTGGTCCAGGCCGAAGAGGGCGCCAATCTCGGCATCGGAGTGGCGGAACGTGCGGCGGGCGAGGACGTCCCGCGACTTGTGCACCGTGCGGGGGCGGTGGCCAGCAAGATGCTCCTCGACCTAAGGGCCCAGCGCCGATTGTCTTCCGGTTACCGTATCTAGCTTTTACCGTTTGGCGGTTACGGGAAGCCCCACCTGGATTAACCCAAATCTTTCAGTAACGCGTCCCGGACCGTGTTGAGGACAGGATGAAGGAGGGGGCGCGGCCGGGGAGAGCCGGCAGGGCCCCTTGCTCGGTCCGTGAGGCGTCTGAACGCGCCGGGGGGAGGCTCTGTCGTCGTGGTGGACCCGGGGAAGGGCACGGCGAGACACCGCGTCGGGAGACGCGGGAGGAGCGCCCTGGGGGGACCCGGAAGACCGCGGCGGTTACGGCACCGCCAGGTGCTGACAGCGGGTGACGGCCGCCATCAGGACCGCGGCCCACGGCCACCGCGCAGCCAGACGGACGACCCCGCGGCGTCCCGATCGGATGAGCCGGCCGGCCGTATGGAAGAGCGTGTAGCGCAAACGGGCCGGGGTCGCCTGGCGCCACCGCCCCGTCAGACACAGCCCCCGGAACCACGCCAGCAGGTCGCCCGCCAGGCACACCGCGGTGAGCCAGGCCTGGTTGGTGGCGAAATCGGCGGACGGGAGATGGGCCAAGCCGGTGGCCTGGAGGTCGCGGATGACTTGCTCACACCGACCTCGCCCTCGGTACAGCGCGTCGAGAAACGCGATGTCCGGGTCCGGGAGGTTGGTCAGGCAGAGCTGATAGCGATACCCGGGGAGGTCGGTGAAGGTGAGTTGGGCTCCCGGATGCGGGACTTCGCGGCGGACCAGAAGGCGGCTGCCCGGCGGCCAT
>JBMFXK010000583.1:0-1790 GCA_049964315.1 Clostridia bacterium
CCATCTCCGAGATTGCGCAGGAGCTGTCCCTGCCGCGCGAAGAGGTGCTCTACGCGCTTGACGCCATCCAGGAGCCGATGTCGCTTTTCGAGCCCATCTACCACGACGGCGGCGATCCCATCTTCGTGATGGACCAGGTGTCGGACGAGGAGAACCAGGACCACCGATGGCTCGAGACCCTGAGCATCTAGGAAGCCATGAAGAAGTTGACCGACCGCGAGAAGCTCATCCTGACGCTTCGCTTCTTTGAGGGCAAAACTCAGATGGAGGTGGCGCAGGAGATCGGCATTTCCCAGGCCCAGGTCTCGCGCCTGGAAAAAGCAGCCCTCACGCACATGAGAAAGTACGTCTAGCATGCGCCCCTGGATTGCGGCTGGTCTCTTGGTCCTGACGCTTGCCCTGGCAGCGCCTCTGACCGGCGCCTTGCCCGGTGCGCGGCAGGACCGGTCCCTCGGGTCCGTAAAGCTTCAGGATCCCGCTCCACAGCTTCCCCACGTCCTGCGCTTCCGGGTCATCGCCAATAGTGACACGCCCTACGATGAGGCCGTGAAGATTGCGGTCCGCAATCTGGTCCTGGGCGACCTGGAACGACGGTTGAGCCGTGTCCATTCGGTGGCTGCGGCCGAGGCGGCCGTGTCAGGCGAGCTTCCCATGCTCCGCCGCCAGATCGCCCGCCTGCTCCGGCACGACGGGGTGTCTTATCACGCGACCCTCGCCCTGGGCGTGACCGCCTTCCCCACCAAGGCTTATGGAACCTGGGTGCTGCCCGCCGGGCGCTACCCGGCACTCGTGATCCGGCTGGGGATGGCGGAGGGCCACAACTGGTGGTGCGTCCTGTTCCCCTCCCTCTGCCTCATCGACACCGACAGCGGCCTGGCCATTCCGGCCGTCGTCCCTCCATCCGCGGCTGACAGCTCGTCCAGCGGGGCCGCGGCGCCGAAAGTGGTGTGGTGGATTCCGCTGAAGACCTGGCTCCAAGGTCTTTGATGCCCCCGGACCCCCATAAACTGCGGTAGGGGGCGGAACCCTTGGTCAAAACCTCGGAGCTTCGGATGAAGGACCTCATCAACGTGGCCGACGGACGCCGGCTGGGAACCATCGACGACCTGGAGCTCGACCTCGACCGCGGTGTCGTCACGGCGGTCGTGGTCAGCGGGACGGCGCGTCTGTTCGGCTTTTTCGGGCGCGAACACGATCTCGTCATCCCCTGGGACCGCATCCGGAAAATTGGCGAGGATGTGATCCTGGTGGACGTCACCTCGCCCGACGACGTGTATCGGGGCTGAGCAGGCCCTGCAGGGATGCGGGCTCGCCCGGCGAAGGATGACCTATGGCCAGTTTTGTGTGGAAGCGGGAACCGGTGGAACACCTCGCGCTCGAAGGCTGGGCGGGAGTGAGAGCCTGGATGACTGGGCGGCGGGGCGGCGTAAGCCCCCCGCCGTTCAGTACGTTGAACCTCTCGGTCTATGTCCGGGACCTTCCCTATGCCGTGGCGGAAAATCGCCGCCGCGCCCTCCTGCCGGGCGGCCCCAGGCGGCCCCTCTGGGCCCGCCCCGAGCATGGCGGCCGGGTGCACGCGGTTGACGGAGCCACCGCCACCATCGAGCGCGGAGACGGCCTCGTCACCCGGGATGCGAGCATCGTGCTGGCCCACACCTACGCGGACTGTGTTCCCCTGTTTCTCTTTGCGCCCGACATTGGCTGGGCCGGCCTGCTGCACGCAGGGTGGAGGGGCACGGTCGCCAACATAGCCGCGGCGGGCGTGGCGGCACTGGTCAGCGAGGGGGCGG
>JBMFXK010000584.1:0-1785 GCA_049964315.1 Clostridia bacterium
TGAACGCCCGGCCCTGAATCTCCATGAGAGTGCCCCCTCCATGTCCCCCTATCATCCCAAGGGCAGGCGGGAAGGGTCAACTCAGAGCCTCAGGAAGCGCCGATGAACTTCCGGCGCAGCTCGGTCTTCTGGAACTTGCCGGCCGCGCTGCGAGGGATGGCGTCCGCGATCTCGAGCCGGTCCGGCAGCCACCAGCTGGCGAAGTGCGGTTTGAGGTATTCGCGTACTTCCTCCAGCGTCAAGCGCTCGCCCGGCTTCAGCACGGCCACGGCCAACGGCCGCTCACCCCAGCGCTCGTCCGGCATCCCGATCACCGCCGCTTCCAGCACCGACGGGTGCCCCATGATGGCGTTCTCCAGTGCCACCGAGCTGATCCACTCCCCACCGGACTTGATGACGTCCTTGCTGCGGTCCTGGATGGTCATGTAGCCTCTCGGTTCAATGGTCACCAGGTCCCCGGTGCGGAACCAGCCGTCGGAGGTAAAGCGGTCGTCTCCCTCTTCGAGCGCGAAATAGCTGCGGGCAATCCAGGGGCCGCGCACCTCGAGCTCCCCCTGCGCCTGGCCGTCCCAGGGAAGCGCCCGACCCTCGTCATCGCGGATCCGCATCTCCACCAGGGCCGTGGCCTGGCCCTGGGTGGCCAGATACCGGTAACGCGTGTCGGCGTCGGTCTGGATGAGGTCAGACTTCAAGGTGGAGATGGAGCCGAGGGGTGACGTTTCGGTCATGCCCCAGGCATGGATGACCCGGATATGGTGGCGTTCCCAGAACGCCCGCATGATAGCTGCCGGCATCGCGGCACCCCCCACCAGCATGTAGCGGATACTGGACACGTCGTACCGGCCGGGGTCCTGGTCCAGGAGCTGGAGGACGCCAATCCAGACGGTCGGCACGCCGGCCGTGATGGTGACCCGCTCCTCCGCAAACAGCTGCAGGAGGGAGGCCGGATCCAGATGGCGCCCGGGCAGGGCCAGGGCCGCACCCTGCAGGGCCGCCACCCAGGGAAGCCCCCAGGCGTTCACGTGAAACATCGGCACCATCGGGCTTATCACGTCCGCTTCCACGACGCCCAGGCCGCCCTCGGCGTTCGTCGTGCCAAGCGCGTGTAGGACGGTGGAGCGATGCGAATACAGCACACCCTTGGGGCGTCCGGTCGTCCCTGAGGTGTAGCAGAGCGCCGCGGCCTGGCGCTCGTCGGCAATGCGGAACTGGAAACGGTCGGCCGCACCGCCCCGCACCAGATCCTGATAGGAGAGAAACCCGGGAGGAGCGGTCTCACCTTCATCCACCACCACGATTTCGCGCGCCGAGAGGCGGTCCCGGATCGGCGCAATCAGTGCCAGGACGGTGCGATCCACAAAAATAATCTTGTCGTCCGCGTGATTGAAGATATAGACGAGATCTTGCGCATGAAGCCTGAGGTTGACCGTGTGCAGGACGGCCCCGATCGCCGGCACCGCAAAGTACAGCTCGAGATGGTGGTAGCTGTTCCACATAAACGTGGCCACACGGTCGCCGGGCTCGATGCCCATTTCCATCAGAGCCGCGCCCAACCGCGCCGCGCGGTCCAGCACCTCGCCGTAGTTCGAGCGGTGGAGGGTGCGGTCGGGCAGCTCGGAGACGACCGGCTTGTGTCCGAAGTACTGTTCCGCGCGGCGCCAGATCACCCCGACGTCCAGCGGGTAGTCCATCATCAATCCTTCCAGGTAAGCCATTGCCTGACCCCTTTCCAGGAGAGCTCATACTGGCGGCGTTCTTCGCCGTCCGTCTGACAAAATCCTACAG
>JBMFXK010000585.1:0-1779 GCA_049964315.1 Clostridia bacterium
GGGCATTCCCCGGCTGTGGTGTCCGCCTACGTTTGCGGCCGGCCGCCTGGCCGGATGGACGGCCCACTACGTGGAGCAGCGGGCCGAAGGCCGGCTTATCCGTCCGCTGGCCCGGTATCGTCCACGCCGGCCGGCGGGGTCGGCGTAATGCTCTCGTCCAGACGCATCCCGGCCGGATGGCGGCGGAAACCGAGCCGCTCGTAGAACGGCTCCACGCCCACGACGCTGTAGAGCGCGATGTAGCTGAAGCCGCGGTGGCGAAACGGGGCCACGGCGGCTTCCACCATACGGTAGCCGATTCCCTGCGCGCGGTAGTCGGGATGCACGATGACGTCCCAGATGGTGGCGTAATACACACCGTCCGTGATGACGCGGGTACTGCCCACCAGGCGATCCTCGTCCCAGGCCAGCACCATCAGCTGCGTGGCCTGGACCGCGCGCAGGACGGCTTCCGGGTCCCGCCCCTGCGCCCAGGGCACCAGGTCCCACAACGCCTTCAGCTGCTGGGTCGGACAGGGTCCGTTGGTCACGATGCTGACAGCCATGGAATGGGAGGCCTCCTCACACCTGTCCAGACATATTCGCAGCGCCAATCGGCGACTCCTCCGCGCCGGTGGTGTCGAGCGCGTAGTTATAATGGCCGCGGAGGGGTGTTGTGCGGCTCGACTCCGGACGGATCATGGTGGGACTGGCCGCGATGCTGGTGGGCATTTTCCTGGTGGTGCAGGCGCGCCTGCAGCGCATCGTCCCGCCGCCCACCCAGACCCAGCAGCTTCTCCAGGAACTGAAGCAGGCGGACCAGCGGCGCTCAGCGCTGTCCAGCGAGGTGGCGCGCCTGCAGCAGGAGCTCAATGCCAAGCTCTCGGCGCAGGCGGCGGCCAAGCACCTCGATCAGGAGCTGATCAATGCCGAGATGCTGGCTGGAACCATCGCCGTCAAGGGGCCGGGCATCACCGTCTCCTGGTCCAACGGCACGGCGCCGGCCGCGTTTCAGATTGAAGACCTCGACCTGCTCCAGATGGTGAACGAGCTGCGCGCCTCCGGGGCGGAGGCCATTGCCATCAATGGCCAGCGCATTACGGCCGAGACCGAGATACGCAATGCCGCCAACTACATTCTCATCAACAACACCCAGGAGGGTCCGCCGTTCGTCATCCAGGCCATCGGCCCCGCCCAGACCATGACCCAGGCGCTGGAACTGCCTGGCGGACTGCAGCAGGTCTCGACCGCGGCCGGCCGCATCATGACCATCAAGAACGTGCCGCACCTCGTGCTGCCGGCCGCCCCGATTCTGAGCAATCCGACCAACATCGCGCCCGCCGGCAACTGAGCCGGAAATTGCGGGTGCAGAGTAAAGTCGCTTGTGCCATGATGGGGAAGGATCCGGGCCCTTGCGGGGCGCGGTGCGTAAGCGTGCGCCGTCCGGCCCCCGAGGACGCCGGGGAATTTCCTTTCCAGGAAACGTCCAGGAAATGCCAGGACCACGACGGAAGAAGATGAAAAGATGAGCACGCCTGAACCGTACCAGGTACCCGCGGACGGAGAGCCGATTCGCTGGGAACATAACGCATTCCAGGTCCCTGACCACCCCATCGTTCCATTCATCGAGGGGGATGGCACGGGACCTGATATTTGGAGGGCGACGGTGCGCGCCGTGGACGCGGCCGTGGCCCACGCCTATAAGGGCCAGCGCCGCATCGCCTGGATGGAAGTGCTGGCGGGGGAGAAAGCCTACAACCTCACCGGTGAGTGGCTGCCGGAAAAGACGCTCGAGGCGGC
>JBMFXK010000586.1:0-1778 GCA_049964315.1 Clostridia bacterium
CAATCGGAGCGAAGACCCCTGGCTGGTGATGAGCGGTGACAGCCTGTTCGTGGGGGATGTCGGCCGCCCCGACCTGGCGGACGCCGACCCCGACCGGACACTCCAGGCGGCACACGATCAATTCCGGAGCGTCGGCCGGCTGATGACGCTGCCAGACTACACGGAGGTGCATCCGGCCCACTATGGCTCCTCGCCTTGCGGCGGGCTCTTCATGAGCAAGAAGCCCAGCTCCACCATCGGGTTCGAGCGGCATACCAACCCGATGCTGCGCATCGAGGACCCGGATGAGTTTGCGCGCTATCAGCTGACGCTCCTGAAGCCCCCGCCGCTGGAAGCGGCCCGTCTGCGCGCAGCCAACCTGGGCCGGCGCGGCGCGGACACCGCGGAAACGGGGGCGGCCCTGGCCCTAAATCCGCTTGCGACATTAACCCGGAAGAAGGAGCGCCATGAGCATTTCAGCTGAGGACCTGTGGCAACGGGCCGAAATCGGATCCCTGGTGATGCTGGATATCCGCACCGGCAGGGCATATCAGGATGGCCACGTGCGCGGGTCCATCTCGGCCCCCTTCAGTCGAGTGGGCTGGAGCAGCGCGGTGAGGAACTGGCTGCACGCCTCGGGCGTGTCCGAGGTGGCGCTCCTGGCCGACAGTGCCGTCGTGGCCACTGCCGCGGACGAGGCGCTGCGGGCTGTGGGTGTTGAGACCACCGCGGTTTTGGACGGTGGCCCGGAAGCGTGGCGGGCGCTTGGACTGCATGTGGTCTCGATTCCGGACCTGACGGCGGACGATCTGGCCCTCCGCTTGAGCGACTGGGACGTCATCGATGTACGCGAGCCGTATGAGTGGCGGTCCGGGGTGATTCCGGGGGCGCTCACCATCCCCATGAACCGGCTCCCCGAACATGTGGATCGACTCGACAAGACCCGGCGCTATGCCATCGTGTGTGCGTCGGGGAGCCGCTCGCAGCAGGCCGCGGCCTTCCTGGCTGACCAGGGTTTTGAGGTGGCGAACCTGCGAGGGGGCATGGGGCTGTGGCTCGGCGGCCGGCACCCGGTGGAGCCGCCGATGGGGGGCTCACAATGGTGATTGGGGGCCAGGGTCGAGTGGGAAGGGCCGTGCTGCGGGCGGTCGCCGACCGGTCATGACGACAGCGGTGCTGCTGGGGCTCGGCGTCATCGGGGGATTCGTGTCAGGTCTGCTGGGCCTTGGCGGAGCGGTGCTCATGGTGCCGCTGCTCCTGTTTGTGCCACCCTTGTTTCACGTGCCGGCTCTCAGCATGCGGGAGGTGGCCGGCATCAGCATCGTGCAGGTGTTCTTCTCGTCGCTCTCGGCTGTCTTCTCGCACTGGCGGCATGCGCACGTGAACGGCACGGTCGTGGCATGGCTGGGAGTGCCGGCGGGCCTGGCCGCGTTCGCGGGAGGACTGATCTCCGCGCATACGTCCTCCCTCCAGCTTGAGATTCTGTTTGCGGTGATTTCCACGGTGGCGTTCTTCATCATGCTCCGCCCGCTGCCGTCCGGGACCGAGGAGGATCCCAGCGGTCCGCTCACGTTTTCCAAGCCATGGGCGGTGGTGATCGCTCTGGCCGTGGGGGGTGTGGGCGGCATGGTGGGGGCGCCCGGGGCATTCATCTTCGTCCCACTCCTGATCTACGTGCTCAAGATTCCTACGCGAATCACGCTGGGGTCGACCTTGGTCATCGTATTGATCGGCGCCGTCTCTGGACTGGCCGGCAAACTGGATGCGCATCAGATCGACTGGAGCCTCGCCCTCCCGCT
>JBMFXK010000587.1:0-1772 GCA_049964315.1 Clostridia bacterium
CACGCTCCGGCGAAGATGCCCTCCCACAGGCGGCGCTCCGCGGCACGCACGTGGTGTTCTATGTGCGACTCGACATCCAGGATCATGGTCGGCCGGTCAGCGAGGTTGTACCGCGGCCACGGCGGGAGTCCTTCATTATTCGGATCGCCGGTCCTGATAAACCGGATCCAGGCGTCGTGCAGCCGGTCGGAGAGTGGGTCCCGGCTGGGATCCTCGCCGGTGAACTGATTCGCATGTGCGCGATCCAGGGTGTGAAACACGAAGGGCACCTCAAGCGCATGGCAGGCTTTCAGGGCTCCGCCAAACGCGCGTGATTCCCAGTCGAAGCGATAGACGAAGACGTCTCCGTACTGACTCTGGAGTTCGGCCATCTTCTCCGTCGGGTACCAGAAGGTACGGTCCGTGGTTAGGCGGACCAGCCCGTCGGCCAAATCGCGAGCGCTGCGTCCTGCGAGATAGTGGTCCCGGGCCTCAGGAGCGATCTCACCCCAGCTTGCCGTGACGGCCTCGATCTTCTCCTGGTCCCCGCCGTCTCGCCATACCGCATCCGCCGCCGCCCAGAGCATCAGCTCGTCACGGTTCGTACCGGTGAGAATCGATATGTTGCGGGCCGCGCCGTGCCCGATGGCCGGCAAGAACGGCTGCGGCACGGTGACCCCGTCCAACGTAGGGCCCCAGATCAGACGGCCGCCGGCCGCGAGACGAGTCGCAGCCTCCAGAAAAGCGTCTCCGGGAAGACGGGAGAGTTGATCCAGGCTCGCCGGCCCCACGCCCAGCGCATCGAGAAACCGGCGGGCAATGTCCGTGGCCCGGGCAGGCGGTCCCAGGAGCGGCATGCCGCTCTCCAGTATGGCCCGCTGGAACAGACCTCGGGTCGCCGGCATGGTGAGCAGCGCGCCGATGCTCATGCTGTCGGCGGACTCGCCAGCGACCGTCACACGTTCCGGATCCCCACCGAACGCGGCGATGTTCTCCTTCACCCAGCGCAGGGCCGCCACCTGATCCAGCAGTCCCACGTTGGCCGGATACGCTGTCTCATCAGCGCCGAGCCCGCCCAGGTAGAGGAATCCCAGCGGGCCCAACCGGTAGTTGATGGTGACGACGATGATGTCGCCCCGGGAAGCAAACGAGGTGCCGTCATACCAGGGCGCCGCACCGCTGCCAAAGACAAAGGCGCCGCCGTGGATCCAGACCATTACGGGCTTCGCACTACCATTAGATGGGGGCGCCCAGATGTTGAGGGATAGGCAATCCTCGTTCGCGGGCGGGTCGTCTGGGTTGGGAAACAGGCTCGGAGCAAACTGCACCGCCACGGGGCCAAGCTCGCGGGCGGGCCGGACGCCCGGCCAGGGTTCGGGTGGAGCCGGTGCCCGAAGGCGGAGCTCGCCGATCGGTGCACGGGCGTAGGGAATGCCGCGCCAGACGCGGACACCGCTCTCCAGGCTCCCTTCCACGCTTCCATAATGTGTGTGGGCAATGAGTTGCGACATGGTGGCCTCCAATCGATGCCATCCAGACGGAGACGGGATATAGCCCCAGTATCCAACTGACCATGGATTCCGTGAACCACGACGAGACACCTCATTCCGGCGGACAACGAGCCTCATCAAAGGAGCACTGCCCGGTTGGGAAGCCCCACAACGCGGAGACGTGCCTGGGTAGCATTCCCACCATCCATATGCCATCACTCCGTTGAGCCCGACGGCATTCGACAAGGCTAGAATATGGTGGCAGTCAACATCTGCCATTTGCCGTTCGGAGGTCGCATCTAG
>JBMFXK010000588.1:0-1771 GCA_049964315.1 Clostridia bacterium
CAGGTGGCGGCGCTCCCCATCCCGCGGGCGCCGCGCACGGCCATCCGGCCCGCGCCGTGCACGTTCTGGGCGAGCCCCGTGGGCAAACTGTTCACGGCCCGAGAAACCGCCGCTTGCCCGCGGCTAAAGGCCGCCGCGCCCGCGTGGCGCACGGCCTGCCCGGGGCGACTGTCGGCGGCCTTAGATCCCAGGGTGCGAAGGCCCTGGCCGACGGTCGTTCCGGCGCCCCAGCGAGCGGCCGTCGCTTCCGCCCCCGCCTGCCGGGCCCGCACGCCCTGCGTGATCGCGGCGCCCGCCGGCGTGGCGCCCAACATACTTCGGCCCGCCCGAGACAGGAGGCCCCCGGCCGCCACCCCCATCGCGAGGCCCGCCACCCCCGCGTGCTGATGCCCCGTCACGTTCTGGAGCATCTGCGGGGCCCGGCCCACCAGCGTGAAGGCCACGATGCCGACCAGGAGGTGCAGGAGCGAAAACGACCCCCCGAAGAAGGTCACAGCGTGCGGTGTCGGCAGCGCCGATCCCCCGCCCACCCCCGCGCGGTACGCCATGAGCTGAATGTCCGGCGCGTGCGCCGCCGGAGCGGCCAGAGTCGACGAGGCTCCGGCACCGGCGCTGAGCACCAACCAGGCCACCCACCAGGCGACGGCCATACTGAGCTGAGTGAACAGCGCCCCCATCGTCTCCTGCCACGCCCAGGTAAACGCGGTCTTGTTCCCCGACAGGGACAGCGCCGCCGTCACGGGCAACAGGCCCCCGTAAAAAACGAGATCCACTTGGCGCATGAGCCACTGCACCACCGCCCAGAGCAGGACCGCCGCGAGGGCGAACCCGGCGATCGGATAGAAGAGATACACCAGAATCGCGCCGGCCAGCGTGGCGGCCGCGGTGCCGAAAGTCGGGTGGGTCAACACACTCAGGTAGCCTTGGGTCGCGCCCAGTAGGGAGACGGTCACGGTATTGGCCACACCGAGGAGAGCGGCGAGAAAGGCGTAGCCGCCGACCAGGACCAGGGCGTACATCCCGAGGCCCTCGGCGACCTCCGACCAGGCGAGGCGGCTTCCCATGGAAGCGCCGCTGACCCGACGAAAGATCCCCCACAGCAGCGAGAGCAGGGCTATGCCCCCGCTCACGAGCACCATGAAGTGCCAGACCTCGCCCATCACGGTCGCCACAAACCCGGAACCCGTCAGGCTAAATGGATGAAAGAGCGTGGCTTGCAGCAACGGAATCACCACATACTGCAAGAGGGCCGCCAGGCCCGCGAGCAGCGTGTGGCCAATGACCTTGGTAAACAGCAGGGCCATCCACGATGCCGCGTTAGTCAGCATACTCAACGGCCAAGGCACCAGCAGTTCCTCCTTCAACCCCACGACCTGCCGTCAAAAAAAGTCGGCCGGGACAACGCCCGGCCGACTCTGACGGTTGGAACGGTTACTCGGTGCCGAACACGTCGCCTAGCTCGCGCACGAGAGGGTGGCCACGATAGGCTTTCAGCCAGCGACGCGCCTGGTGCGGATGGGCGCGGAACCACACCCGCGCGTCCTCCAGGTGTTGTGCCACCCAGAACTCCGACGGAATGGGCTGCTCGGCGGCTGCTATGGCCTGTTCGTTTCGCGCCCAGCTGGCAGCCAGCGACTCGGTCTCCGGAACCGGTCGCCCGGCCGCCGACCACAGCACGACTTCCAACGCATTGACCATGAGGAGCAGGAGCCAGAGGCTCCCCAACAGCGCCAGCACGAGCACGTTGGCCTCGGCCCATAGTTCCGCCAGC
>JBMFXK010000589.1:0-1761 GCA_049964315.1 Clostridia bacterium
CTGAGCGAGGCGGAGGCGCGCCAGCGGCATGGGGACCGTGTGCGCGTCTATCGGCATGCGGCCAGCCATCTGGATCGGGCCATCTGCGACGGGGAGACCGTGGGGATGGTCAAACTCGTCGCAGACCCGGCCGGTCGTATCTTGGGCGCCCACTGTCTGGGGCCGCGCGCGGGTGAACTCATTGCCGAAGTCGCCGTGGCCATCGGAGCCGGGGCCAGGGTCGGCGACCTGGCCCAGGTCGTCCACGCTTACCCCACGTACGCGGAGGCCGTCGCGCAGGCGGCCGGAGAATACTGGCGCGAGCGGCTCTTTGACGGCACGCTGGGCAGGGTCGCGCGGTGGTGGCTCGGCAGGAGGCGGTAACGGGCCCAGCCACGCCTCCCCGTTAGCGGAGCCCGACCGGTCTATGGCGGTTGCAGCGATGATCGGCGTCCGCCCGGCTCCGCTGCGTTGCCACAGGGCGGTCATCCGGATGCGTACCAGTCACCCTCGACAGGTGGGGGACGTGCTCCCTGTTGCCCCGGCGCGCCGAGGCCATGCCACCCCGGCCAAGCGCCGCGCTCCTTGCCAGCGGCGCGCACGCCGGCGCCTGCCCTACAGCACGAGTAGCGCATAACCATCGGCCACCAGCCGGGAGATGCTCGGGTGGCCGCCGGCTTCTCCCTGGAGTGGAAGTCCGACCTGCACCACGGCGGCCTTTACATTGAAGGCCGCTGCGCAGTATTCGCACACGCCGCCGATCAGGCCGGCGCTACGGACCTTCTCGAACAAGTCGTGATACTTGTGGTCAGGGGCCGAATACGTCTTGACCCACGTGGTTCCCGCTCCATCAAACACCACCCGCACTTCGTGCCCGGCCTCATGCAGTTCATCCGCGTACAGCAGGCCGTGCAGGGCGCGCGCCCCGTCCTGCGGTCCCGCCTGAACGACCATGGCAAACTTGGCCATCGCGCACCTCCGCTGTCGGCGGGCCCTGCGCACAAGAGCGGCCCGTCCCTGTGGAGATCGAACCCGACCCGCGTGTGCCGAAGGACGAGCTGGCAATCCTGGCCCCTCCGCCCGACGGTCCAGGGCAAGGCCGTAGCCCTCTACGGCGATCCCTTCATCGGTGTTTCTACTCCGTTCCCGTGCGCGCGACCGTAACCCGCCTTACGCGGGCCAGGCATGCGCCAGTTGGGGAACACCCGGCGGAACGGTGGTGCTCATCCCGGGCGGCGCAGCCGAGGGTGACGGACCCAGTCACGGCGGGGCGCATCGCTTCAAGGCGCGGATCAGCCGTTCCACCGGCGGCCGGTCCGCCGGATGCCGGCTCCGGTGCGCGAAGCGGATGTCCCCAGCCGGGCCAATGACAAAGTCGCCCCCCAACCGCTGCATGTCCTGCCCGGTGGGCGGCAGCATCCTCCGACCGGAGACCAGCAGGCGCACGTACGCAAGGACGACGGCCGGATGGTACAGTCGGCGCGTCTCGGCCCGCTCAAGCCCGTAACGCGCATATACCGACGCATCGGGATCGGACAGGCAGGTGAAGGGCAGGTCGAGCTCCTGCCGGAACCCTGCCAACTCCTCTCGCGGCAGCATCGTGACGACGAGCACGTCGGAAGGCAACTGTCGGGACGCCCGGCGCAACTGCGCCAGATGCTCTCGGCATGGCAGTCAGCTGGAATGCCGCAGGAAGACCAGCAACACCAGCCGGCCGCGCAACGCGGAAAGCGTCAGCCGCCCACCGGGTTCCGCCGGGAGGTCGAAGTCGGGGGCCTGCAT
>JBMFXK010000590.1:0-1754 GCA_049964315.1 Clostridia bacterium
CACCGCTTCCGAGGCCTACTTTTGATGCGGTGGCGGTGTGCCGATTGCGCACTGCCTCAAACTTGGGAATATCGCGAACGTTCCTGTCTGTTATGGTTCGCACATGCCGACACGTCGCGCGGCGGCCGCCGGCCGTGCGACAGCATGCTGAGTACGTGAGTACGGAGGAGGCACGAATCTTGCTTGTCGACGATCTCAGCTGGAACACGATCGAGCCCTGGATGGTGCAGATCCGCCGGACGATTCATCGGCGACCGGAGCTTGGCCTTGAGACGCCAGAGACCCAGCATCTGGTGGAGACGGCCCTCGACGAGATGGGCATTGCCCACTCCCGCCCTATCACCTACGGGGTCAAGGCGGTCATCGCGCCCGACCGTCCTGGACCCGCTCTCCTCCTCCGCGCCGACATGGACGCCCTCCCGATTCAGGAAAACAACGCCCTGCCCTTTAAGTCGGAGATTCCCGGCCGCATGCATGCCTGCGGCCATGACTGTCACACCGCCATGCTGCTCGGAGCGGCCCGCTACCTGAAGGCGCATGAAGCCGAGCTGAGGCGGCCGGTCGTGCTGATGTTTCAACCCGCGGAGGAGGGCCCGGGTGGCGCCGTCCCCATGCTGGAAGCCGGCATCTTGAACGACCCTGCGGTGGAACAGGCCTGCATGGTGCACGTGGACAGCGACCTGCCGGCGGGTGTCCTGGGCCTTCGCGCAGGACCGGCCATGGGGAGCTGCGACGACTTCACGCTGACGATTCACGGACGGGGTGGCCACGGCTCCACACCCCATCAGGGCGTGGATGCGATCTTTGTCGCCAGCGCCATCGTCCAGGGCCTGCAGGCCATCGTGAGCCGGGAGCAGGACTCGTTTGACCCGCTCGTGGTCAGCGTGGGCACGATTCACGGCGGGTATCGCGAAAACATCATTGCGGACCGGGTGGAGATGACGGGCACCATCCGCTGTATGTCCCCCGCATCCCGTGAGCGGGCCGTGCGCCGCGTTCGCGAGGTGACCGAGTCGATTGCCCGCACCTACAACGCCCGGGCCGAGCTCGTTATCGAGGATGGTTATCCCGTGTTCATGGCGGACGTGCCCTGGACGCGGCGCGCCAGAAGCATCATCGTGCAGGAACTTGGCGACGAGGCCGTTTCCGACATCCCGCCTACGCTCGGGGTGGAGGACTTTGCCTTCGTGGCGGAGCGGGTGCCGGCGTTCTGCATCAGCGTCGGCATCGCAGGAGCCGGATTCACCACCGGCCTCCACTCAGCCGGGCTGATCGTCGACGAACGGGGCCTCAGGGCGGGAGCCGCCGCGTTTGCCGCGCTCGCGCTGAAGAGCTGAGCGCTCGTCTTCCGGTTCCCTCGTCCGCCATCGGGATCCAGCGCCGTCTCAATTCCCCGCACACGACGTCCCGGTCCTTCCGGGACGTCGTGATGCCATGCGGTCCCCCGGCATATCGCTAACCCTCAGCTCTCCTATACGGAGCCAGAGCCCACCACGTTCCGGATGCGCGGAGCGCGCGCGGCCGGCCATCGTCGTGAGAGGGGCTTTGCCGGACGGCGCCGAAGTTGCAAGAGCACGGGTGGTTCTGGCCGTGGGTTGCTCCCACTACAGGAAAGAGAGGATGTCGTGACATCAGACAAGGATAAGGCACTGCAGACCGCAAACCGGGTCCTCCGGTACATTCAGAAAGACCGCCTGTCCGCCGAAGATGCCGAGGTAATGACGGCGGAAGCGGCCGAGCTCTACACGCAGCAC
>JBMFXK010000591.1:0-1748 GCA_049964315.1 Clostridia bacterium
CGCACTGGGGGCCGGAGGGGTGGGAGGCAGCACCCGAAGCGGCGGGGACGGCGGGGCCGCCGTCGATGCGCGGCCGCCAGGAGGGGCCGCCCACTCCGGGCGCTCCCGGTGGATCTTCGCCGCCTCGGCGTCATAGCGGTCTTCCCACCGCAACGTTTGCGCCAGGAAGGCCGGCTGGACCTGGCCATTGGCCATGAAGCGGCAGACGGCGTAGAACTTCGGGAGCCGCATGAAGTCGTCGGCCCCGAAGTTGATGGCGTCCTGGCTTTCGGCGGTGACCTGCACCATGTTGGCGTAGACCCGCATGAAGCGCTTCATGAACACTTCCGCCTCGTCCAGCAGCTCGAACTGGTGCACGATGAGGTTCTGGGCCAGGGCCTGGAGGCCCTGGATGACCTTGTCGGATTCAATCTCCCCCAGGAACCGGACGGCGAGGGTCACCTGAGCGCCATAGGCGCGCCCCTCGGCCAAGAGGTCCAAGAACCCTTCCGCGAGGAAGTTCTGCGCCTCGTCGATGACGAGGGAGACCGGGACACGCTGGGCCTCCTCCACCACGTTCTGCGCTTCGAGCGCCTGCCACAGCATCGTGAGCATCAACACCCCCAGGAGGCGGGCCCCCACATCGCCGAGGCGGGACTTGTCGAGGTTGCACAAGAGCACCTGCCGGCCCGCGATGATCGCGCGGAAGTCCAGGAGCCGCCGGCCGTGCCCCGTCTCCAAGGTGGCACGGATGTGCGGATTCCGGAGGACTTCGTCGAGCTTGTTCCGGGGAGCGGCGAGGCCCTCGTCCAGAAAGCGGGGGTTGTTGGCCATCGCCTGCGTGAACGTGCCCTGCCAGTAGCGCCGCTGGTGCTCGTCCTGCACCCGGTCGATGACGTCCTGCCGGTAGTCGGCATCCGTGAGGAGCTTATAGACGTGCGTGAAATCCGCCTGGTCCCCGTGCACGTCCCGGACCGCCACGATGGCGTTACCGAGAAACTCCCGGGATCGGAACCGGATCGCGTCTTCGCCAAAGACCTCGGTGAGGCCCGCGAGTACGTGGTCCGCCAGTACGGCATTGTCGTCGACCGTCAGAAGCGGGTTCAGGGTCCAGGGGCAGTCGGGGTCGCCGGGATCGAACCAGATGACCTCGCGGTCGGCCGGGACCATGCCGAGCGCTCGCTTGGCCGTGTCCTTGCCGATATCGAGCACGACCAGGGCTTTGCCCCAGTCGCCGCCGACGGTCCCGTGACTGTCGACCCAGATGATGTTCTGCAGATCCGTGGACTTCCCGGCGCCCTGCGACCCAACCAGGAGCGTATTGAACTTCCGGTCGGCCTCCAGAATGCCGACCACCCCGTGCTCATCCCGCAGGATGGACACGCGGGGATCGCGGGTAATCGCGCGCGGCGCGGGGCCACGACGCACCAAGGTGCGCTGCAGCGAGTTGACCCGGAGCCGCGCCGACGGCAGATGAATCAGGGTCGCCAGCGGAAACGAGAACAGGAGGGCCGGGCGGAAGAGGAAGAGACTCGGGAGCCGGTCCCAAAACCATCGCGTCCAGAGCCCCTTGCCCAGGATGACCGTCGTCGCCCGGAGCCGGTTCTCGCCATTGGCTTCCTGGAGCGCGCCGTAGATCCGCTGCACCGTGTTCCAGGTGTCGGCCCCGAGGCGCATCTCGGTGCGGAACGCGGCCTTGCCGTAGAGCTGGAGCGCGTTCTTGACCGCCTGGCTGTCCGCATAGCCGACGCCGGGACTGGCCGGATCGG
>JBMFXK010000592.1:0-1747 GCA_049964315.1 Clostridia bacterium
GCCCCTCGCTGCGGGCTATGGGTGCCATCGCGGGCCGCCCCGGCTGCGCGAGGGATGGGGCGACCGGTCTTTCCCGCCGGTGTATCGGGAGGACTGGTGCGGGCAGTAGCGACTCCGACCCGCCGAGGCCGGATTCGCACCCGAGAGGGGGGAGAGGACGATGGCCGCGTCCCGTGCGAGGTCTGCTGGGTCGGTCTCTGGACCGGCCGTGTTCACCGTCACCGTGCCCTGGACGCCCGGCGTCCTCAAGAACGGGCGCTGGCGCCGCTCCAAGACCGGCATCTACCTGGACCCGGACGCAGCGACCTGGCATCACATCGCCACCCTTATCATTCGACGGGCGGTGCCTACACTGACGCTCGAGCGGGGCCAAAAGCTATGGATGGCGCTGCAGGTCACGATGCCGCATCGACGGTCGGACCCCATCAACGTGCTGGATGCCGTGGCGGACGCGGTGCAAGCCGCAACGGGGATTAATGACCGGTATTACCGGGTGGCGCTGCTGGATGGGGATTGCGACCGGCGCGTCGCGCCGGTCATCCGGCTGGCGTTGGCCACGTCCGAGGTGTTGGCGCGGGCAGCTCTGCGGCAGCAGGTCTCTGGGGCGGGGCTGGGCGGTCCGTGACGTACCGGCCGGCCCTGTCGGGGGTCTCCCGTTTCTCCCGTCGTTGGTGCACTGGCTGGTTTGATCTCAAAGGAGTTTGATCGCACATGACATACGCAGACCGGATGGCGGCCGCTTTGCGGGAGGCGCTGACGCCCTGGATTGGACGCTCGCTGACGGTGCGGGAACGGGTGGAACAGCGTGGCGTGCAAACGGTCGTGCACACCGGCGTCGTGGAAGCGCTCGCCGCGGGCGGGGTGGTGTTTCGCAACCGCCATGGCTATGTCCAATTTTTAAGCTGGCCGGATTGGATCATCGGATTGGTCGATCCGGTCGATTCCGCATTAGCGGATCGCGTCCGCACGATACGGCGCGTGGTGACGGCGCCGGTCGTCCCCTTCGACCCGACGGCGCTGCTCCGCCGGCTGGCCGCCGATCCCAGTGTCGCGATGACGCGCTGGGCGTTGCGGGTGGGGGTCGGGCTTTAGGGTAAGGATTCCGGCCGCGTTCAGACCGTTTCGCTCTCGACAGGCCCCCACCGCCTTTAGGCGGTGTTTTCTGCGGGACGTTGGACGACTGGTGCCTGAGCCGAGGTTACCGAGAGGTTACCGAAAGGAGGCGGGGGACACCATGGTCGGGATCCACTGGGACGAGACCGTGGCGTGGTACGGGTCGTGGGACGGTTTGCGGCTGAACGAGGCCCGGCTAAGGAGGTGAGCACCGTGGTGGGCATTCATTTGGACTAGTACGCCAGGATCGGGGCTCCGAAGGACGCCCCGGGTCGTGGGCGCTCCGGACGTCCGGAGCTTTTTTCATGGGATCGCCCGCCCCGCTCCTGAGGGCGATCGTGTGGTGCGCGTTGCGAAAGGAGACCCCGGTTGATGGACATGGTGCGGTGGCTGCCCCTCGGGGTGTGGGGGGTGATTGGCGGCGGGTTTCTGGCGTCGTTTGCGTCGCTGGTCGCCTGGCGTGTGCCGCGCGGCCAGAGCATCCTGCGGCCCTCGTTTTGCCCGACGTGTGATCACGGCCTGGGACCGTGTGACCTGGTGCCGGTCGTGAGTTGGGTGTGGCTTCGGGGGCGCTGCCGATACTGTGAGACCCCTATCCCCCTGCGCGAATTGGTAGTCGAGGCCCTGGGGATGG
>JBMFXK010000593.1:0-1745 GCA_049964315.1 Clostridia bacterium
CCGCCTTTGTGAGTCTTACTCCAAGGCGCGGTCGATGAGCCACCCGCGACGCCCCTCGAAAGTTGTGCGACAACTTTCGAGGGCATCCGGTAGGGCGCACGTCACAATCGGGGATAGCCGTCAGGCCGCCTGGGCGGACGCGGCCGCAGCGTGGGTCAGGGTGCGGACGGGTGGTCGCCGGGTCTGGGGCGCGGTGGCAAAGAAGTTGGCCCAGGACTCGAAGGCGGACAACCGTAGGGCGCGCAGCGTAAGGATCTCCTGTACGCCACCGTGCGACCAGCGCATCCCGGGCTCCTTCGTGCGCAGATTCGAGACCAGCCGGCACGTGGACTCGACGATGCCCGACCCCAAAGGCCAGCCCCGGGCGGCATACGTCGGGTAGTCCATACGCCTGGCGTTGTCCTCGAAGTACTTGAGCGTCTGCCTCAGGATCTTCCTCTGCTCCTTTCCGCGCGGCTTCATGCCCGACAGCTCCTCGATCACGGGCCAGGGTCCCTCGTCACGTAGGCGGTCGGCCAAGCGCTCGGTCCACGCCTGAGCCGCCTTCTCATCTCGTTGCAGCGCCTTGGCGAGGTCCCCCAGATGCTCTTTGGCATGGAAGAAGTCCAGGATCTCGACGACCTCATCATCCGGCCCGGCCACGAACGCGCTGCGCGGCCAGATCCAGCTGCCACCGTCGCCGATCGCCAGGATGCGCACTGGCTGCCCGAGTCGATCGCGCACCGGATCGACCACCGTCGTCAGACGCGCGAAGAACGGATCGGCCGCCTCGACGCCCGCCACGTAGTGGCGTGGCCCCAAGACGAGCGGATCGCGGCCCGTGCGCGGGTCATGATGGCGCTCGGGCCCCAGTTCGCAGACCACGCCGACCTTGACCTCCCGCCAATCCTTGTCGGCGAACACGCGGGCACCGTCCACCCCCACAAGAACGGTCGGGGCATCGTCGGGCAGGCGGGGCGCGGGGGCCGAAGCCGTCTTGTCTGCGCCCGGCGCACACGTGTACCCCTCGCGCCCGAGCACCTCGGCCACCTGGCTCTGGATGGAGGTCTCGGCCACCGCGCCGATCGCCTCGGTCGTACGCTCCACCGTGCTCACGCTCACCGGGATCCCCAGTGCCTCTCCCACCGTCCGGGCAGCACGGGCAAAGGAAGGAATTTCCGCCGCCGCCGCCGAGACCACCCGGCTCAGTTCCGGTGACAACTCGCCAGGCCCAAGTTTCCACAGTTCCTCGGCCGGCACCCGGCGCTCGCCGCAGGACGTACAGACGTACTCCATCCGTTCGAGGCGGCACTCGCCGACCAACCCCAGCTTGGTCACGGCGGTGCGGTGACCGATGGCCATCTGCTTCTGACAGGTCGGGCAGGTGGGGCGAGTGGCCAACACGCCAGCGGCGCCCTGGGCCCAACGGCGGGAAACCATGCCGCCGACCGAGCGAAGCCAACCCTGGATCGTTCGCTCGATATGGGAGAATTCGGCCTGGGCCGGGTCGCCAAGATCCACTTGTGCCAACTGGGCGCTCAGCACTGCCACGACCTCGTCCACGACCGCCTGCCGCCACGCCGCGGCCCGGGGATCTTGCTCCGCCACCCCCGCCTGAGGTACCGTCAAGTCCGCTCCTCTCCTCAGCCTGGCAGGGCATTGAACGTGTGATGCCAGGCCGACAGAGGAGCTTTTCTATTCGGGGTACCAACTCCTGGTTTTGGCATTACTTACCATAACACTATCCCGAAATGTGACGTCCGCCC
>JBMFXK010000594.1:0-1741 GCA_049964315.1 Clostridia bacterium
CGCTTTGAAGGATGCCGTGGGCGCTGGAGTCTTGGGGAAAGAGGCGGCGGACGGCGAGATTGTTCCGAGAGATGTGGTGGGTAGACGGCGGCCTTGGCGGCGGTAGCCATAGCACCGTTCCCAGGGTCTCCTGCTTTCGCCGGAGTGTCCTCGGTGAACCGGCATAGCCACCTTGTGCCCCCGCCCCCCGTTGGGTCCCGGCGTGCGCAATTCACGCACCGGGCCCCCCGGCCTCTCGCCTATACCGTCCGGTGAAGTAGTCGCGGCAAAGGCAAGCGGAACCACCTACGCTGGTTGAGCCAGGTCCACGCGGCGAAGCCGCGTTGGCTGCGACGACTGAGGGTCCATTTCCAGTACAAAAGCACCTGGTAGCGCACGCTCTTCAGACGCGGCTGACAGTGCCAGAGGGCAAAGTACTGGTAAAAGCCAGACAGCCTCGCGGCCAGGGCCTTGTGTTGCTCCGCCGGCGGCAGGTGCATGTTCGCGCGTAGCCACGCCTTCGTCTCCATCAGGAACCGACGCACGCTCTTCGCGCACGGCACCCGAACCACGGCCATTCGTCCCTTGCGGTCCGTGCGTAGGTGGTGGCTGAAGCCCAAGAAGTCGAAGGTCCCAGTTGCGTCCCTTCCCTGCCGCCAGAACCTGGCGCCGAACGGGATGAGCTGCGTCTTCTCCGGGGCCACCTCCAGCCCGAACTTGGCCAGTCGCTCTGGCAGCGTCTGTGCGAAGCGCTGCGCCTCCTCCTCATCCTCGAACAAGGCGAGGAGGTCATCGGCGTAACGCACCAGTTCCGCCCGCCCGCGCAGTGTTGGCCGGACCACCTTGTCGAACCATAGGTCGAGGGCGTAGTGAAGGTACACGTTGGCAAGGACTGGCGAAAGGGGCCCGCCCTGGGGCGCGCCGACCGCCGCCTGCGTCACACTGCCGTTCTCGAAGATCCCCGCCTTGAGCCACTTACGCACAAGTCGGAGGATCCACGGGTCGCCGACCTTGAGTTCCAGCATGCGCAGGAGCCAGCCGTGGTCCATCCGGTCAAAGAACGACCTGATGTCGGTCTCGTACACGTATTGGACCCGGCCGCCCATGACAGCCTCGCGCACCCTGCGCAGGGCATCGTGCGCACTCCGGCCCGGGCGAAAGCCGAACGACGAGTCCCGAAAGATCGGCTCGTAGATGGCACTGAGCAGTCGGGCGACCGCCGCTTGCAGCAGTCGGTCTTCGACAGCGGGAATGCCAAGTGGTCGCATCTTGTCGGAGCCCGCCTTCGGTATATACACCCGGCGCACGGGGCGCGCGTCGTAGGCCCGGCGCTTCATGCGGTCCACCAGGTCCGCCAGGTTGGCGTCCAAGTTGAGACCGTACTCTGCCACGCTGACGTGGTCGACGCCCGGGGCGCCTTGTCGGTTCATCAGGAAGAAGGTCTCTTTGAGATACTCCACTGTCAGGTGATGGGCCAGGGCTGTGAACCGCTCATGCGGCGCCGCCTTGGCCTTTTCAGCGATGCGCTCCAGTCCCGCGTACGTTCGTGCTTCCCCCTCTGCGTAGGGCGATCTGCAGGGCTGAACCGCTAAGGCCGTGGACAGCCTTCCCCATGTGGACGGCTCTCCCGTCCTCGGAGTACTATGCCGTCCGCCGACCCCTCCCGGCACGTTTGCCACCCTTCGGACTGGCCTGTCGGGTTGGGCATACGCTTTCGCGACGCCGGGAGGTCTCCCACGTTCCGACTACACAGGTTTCTGCC
>JBMFXK010000595.1:0-1738 GCA_049964315.1 Clostridia bacterium
GCCCCACTGGGGCCGAACAGGGCCACGTTAATCTTGCGCGGCCGGGTGGCCGGGGTGAACGCGGACATGAGCCACCTCCTGTGGAGTGAAGCCTGTGGAGGGCGATGAAGGGGATCACGACCCAAGGCGTTTATCCAGGTGCGGGTGACCGGGCCTTCCGGAGGCGGCCGGCCACAAACCAGCGCGCCGGCTCGTCATCGGAAAAGTGGACCTGATAGAGGACCCGGCCAGGCGTCCTGTCATCGACGGCGCGATCCAGGACGGTGCCACACCGGCCCTGGAACGACCCGGCCCGCACCTCAACCGCGTCACCGGCCTCATAGCGGCGTGCAGGCATAAGTCCCTCCGATAAAGGCAGAGATGACGACGGCACCGCGCAGCTACTCGAGCGCCTGGAGCCACTGCACGAGCAGTTCCACGCGGCCGACCCTCTCGGACTCGAAAGTGTGGAATAGACCCTGGATCGGGCGGTTGCGCGGCGTGCTCGCCACGTTGGGCGCGGCCGCCATCGCCTCGTGGATCAGCCGCAGCGCCTCCGTGGCGTTCCCGTGAATCCGGGCCACCGCTTGCTCAGAGCTCATCGGTGTGTCCTCCGGCTCCATCCCCCACCTCCCTCGACCCGGAAACGTAACACGTGTGGCGAATGAGGAATGACTCGGGAGCACGACCGTCCGCCAAAACAGCCTCGATGTCTCCGGGTTCCCCGTATTGGGTGGTCAGTCGGGGGTTACTTACCGGCGCCTGGTACGAAGAAACGGCGCAGGGCGTACTGTTGAAAGCTCACCGTTGCCGATCCGACCCGGATCTGAACCTCAAACCCCTTCCAGGCCGCGACGGTGTATGCCCCCAGACACACGAACAGCCCCACCAGGACCATGTCCCCCACTCCTTTCCGATGGCGTCTCTTGCAGGGCCCCTTTCAAGCGACGGCGAAGGCGTTGGGCGCTTTTGGGGCTCACCCACTCCAGCTGACTCAAGACCGTTACCAGCCAGCGAGCAACCAGGGTATGATCATCGCCACGATCGGCGGTGAGAGCCGAAAAGGCGTCCGCATTCGGAGGATAGAGATCCACCATAGCGGCCGTGAGCGTGAAGATGAGGTTGGCCAGCGCCTGCTGGCCCGCGTTCCACTGCGCCGACGGAGTGCCGCCCCCGATCCCCCGGCCCAGCCGGGTGAGGGCGGCGGGATCCACGCCGACCTGCAGACACCGCTGGTACGCGGTTCGCCACGAAGACGTGTGGGCGTTCACCTGGCAACCTCCCTCGCTAAAACGGATAGCGCCAGTCGGTGGGAAAGAGGCGCCCGTGCGTGCGGGACGCGATGGCCCAGCGCAAGGAGGGCCACCGATATCGGATGGGCATCCCGGGACGGAGCCACCCAGGCAGCCGATACCGCCACGCGATCCAGCGCAGACGCCAGGAAGGCTGTTGGTCGCTGCACGCCCAGTGTTCCCGCCGCCAGTATTCCGTATCGTCAATCAAGGGCTTACCGCACTGAATGCAGCCCGCGGACAGATCAGACGCCTCCTCGTCCTCCGGCCATTCCGCGTCCTCGTCGCACTCAAAATGAAGCCCCGCGGACTGCTCCTCCAGAGTCTCCAGAGGCGCACCGCACTCGACGCAATGGGCGAACAGCGTCGCCATGGCCTAGATCCTTTCGGGGGACAGCATGACGGCCGCCCCGCCCCCGGCCCACCGCGCTCAAGCGGCGGACGGGGGCACTCTCTGGAGGTCCACC
>JBMFXK010000596.1:0-1728 GCA_049964315.1 Clostridia bacterium
GCCGAGGTGGCGCACGACCTGCGCGTCTCCAACAACACCGTGTATGCCATGCTCAGCGGGCGGGAGTTGCCGGCCGTCCGGGTCCGCGGCCAGTGGCGCATCCCCGCAGACCAGTACGCCCGCTGGGAAGAGGAGGCCGCGGCCCAGGAGGCGACGGCGGCCACCGCCGTGCCGCTGCGCCGCCGGAAGGCTGAGCCCCGTGGGTAGCCTGCGCAAGGTCGGCAACCTCTGGTATGTGCGGCTGTCCGTTGGGCGGGACCCGGTCACGGGGCGCTACCTATACAAGGAGTTGGCCACCGGCCAGAGCAGCCGGCGTGAGGCCGAGAAGGTGGCCGCCGAATTGGAGGCCTCCCTGGTCAAGGGGATCGTGCCCTCGACCGAGCGGACCACCATGGCCGAGTTCATGACCAAGTGGCTCGCCGACTACGTGCGCCCCAACCTGGACCAGTCCACGGCGATCAGTTACGAGGGCGAGATCCGCCTGCACATTGTGCCCATGCTGGGCGCGATCCCGCTGCGGGATCTCCGTCCGGAACAGTTGGCCAGGTTCTACGCGGCCAAGGCCGGCTCGCTCGCCCAGAGCCACGTCCTCTACCTGCACCGCATCATGCACAAGGCGCTCAACACGGCGCTGCGCTGGAGCCTGGTGCTCCGCAACGTCGCGGACGCCGTCGACGCCCCCCGCGTCCGGCGCGCCGAGCGCCCAGTCCTCTCGGAGGAGCAGGTGGGCCAACTGCTGGACGCCCTTCGCGATGATCGCCTGTACAGCCTGTACTTCCTGGCCCTGGACACCGGCCTGCGGGAGGGCGAGCTGGTCGCGCGGCGCTGGACCGACCTCGACGAGGGAAGCCGGACGCTGCTCGTGCAGACCAAGTTTGAGCGCGAGACCGGAATCGGGATCGTCGAAGGGCCGACGAAGGCCAGGCGACCGCGGTCTTCGGTGCCGATCTCCGAGCATGCCCTGCGGGTGCTCCGCGTCCATGCCGGCCACCAGGCCGAGGAGAAGCGGCACGCCGGATCCGCCTACCACGACGACGGGCTGATCTGGTGCTGGGAAGATGGCGCCCGTTACGATCCCAACTGGATCAGCGGTCACTTCCGCCGGCTGCGCAAGCGCCTCGGCTGGCCGGAGACGATCCACTTCCATGACCTGCGGCACACCAGCGCCACGCTGGCCATCGCCAAGGGCGAGCCGCTCAAGGTCACCCAGGAGCGGCTGGGCCACGCCAGTCCAGCCACCACCCTGGCCATGTACGGGCACGCCACGCCGGAGATGCACGGCGAGGCGGCTGATCGGCGCGGAGGGCTGCTGGGCGCCCGGGACTTCACGCCCAAGGCGGGGCGGCGGCACCGGCGGAGCGGATGAGCATTATGGGGAGTTTATGGGGAGAGAAGCCCAAACGGCCCCAGGATTTCCCTGGAGCCGTTCCCGCAAACCCTTGTGGCTGTTGGCTTTCAAGTGGTGCGCCCTGGAGGATTTGAACCCCCGACCTACTGATCCGTAGTCAGTCGCTCTATCCGGGCTGAGCTAAGGGCGCAAATCTGGCGGAGGGGGCGGGATTCGAACCCGCGGAACGGTTTCCCGCTCAACTGCTTAGCAGGCAGCTACCATCGGCCGCTCGGTCACCCCTCCGAGCACGATTCAAGGCGGCCAAAAATACTGCTCATTTATAACACGCCTCTCCAGATAGGCGCAAGGGGACAAATCGAAATTGGGTGCGCGGTACG
>JBMFXK010000597.1:0-1726 GCA_049964315.1 Clostridia bacterium
CGGATCTTCCGGCCGGCGACGGATCTCCGGGAGCGCCGGCAGCGTCCACCGCGCATCCTCCACAAGCGGCTCCGCTCCCGTACGGCCTCGAAAGTACACCCCCACATAAACCTGGTCGCCGCGTCGCTCCGACGACGCCACGACCGTACACGGGTTATTCGGGACGGCCGCCGCCAACGCCTGCAGGCTGGATGCGGGATGGAGAGGGCGTGCCCAGGCCCAGGCCAGCGATTTGGCCGCCGTCACCGCCACCCGGATACCCGTGAAGGACCCCGGTCCGACTCCCACCGCGATGGCGTCGGGAACGTCAAACGCCGCCACGATGTCCTCTATCCACTGCAGGAGATGCTCCCCGGCGCTTCGCGCTTCGTGCCACTCGACCGACGCGATGGTCTCGCCACCACGGGCCAGCGCCAGCGAGACCCCGCCCAGTGCGGCATCCATAGCGAGCACGGTACGGGTATCCGGCATCGTTTACCCCCTACGCACGAGATGGCCCGCCCAGTGACGAAGCCGGCCCCCCCAGGTCCCGATTCCCTCCATCGTAAGGCGGCGGTCATCTCCTGCCAAATCTATCCGCACGGCGAGCCGGTCGGGGAAGTACGGTGTCCATGGCGCTCCCCATTCGACCAGCACCAGCGCGCTCCGGGCGTCCACGTCCAACTCCTCGGGCGGGGGCGGAACGTCCAGGCGGTAGAGGTCGACGTGGACGTACAGACCGGCAGGTCCCCGATGCGGATGCACGAGGTCAAAGGTCGGCGACTTGACCCGGTCCGGCACGCCAGCGCGGGCGAGCACGGCCTGAATCAGCGTGGTCTTGCCAACCCCCAAGGGACCGTCCAGGAGAATCGCCCCCGGGGGCCGCCATAGAGACTCCATCGTCGCGGCCAGCTCCTCAAGAGCGCGGAGGGTGCTCCAGCTGGCGTCCCAGGTCGAAGTGGTCGAAGGCTCCTCGCTCAACTCGGATCTCCTTCCCTTGGCGGCGCCAGTGCAGTCCCGGTTCGGATGTCACCTCGCCGATCGGATAGATGGGACAGCCTTGCCGCGCCAGCGCCCGCCACAGCGCCGGCACGCGCCTCGGAGCCACAGCCGCCAACAGCTCGTACTCCTCGCCGCCCTGGCGCATCCACGCTTCAGGGTCCCGCTGCAGCCGCTCGGCTGCGACGGCAAGGCCCGGATGCATCGGGATCTGTTCCTGGTCAATGCGGGCGCCAAGCCCCTTGGGACGTGTCAACAGCTCGAGGCTGGTCAAGAGCCCGTCCGACAGATCCGTCATGGCATGGGCGTACGACACCAGCACCTGACTCTCGGCCACGCGTGCGTGCGGCGTGAGCTGTGCCGCCAGCAGACCGTGCACCCGCGCATCGGAGCCCGGCCAGCGCTCGCCCGCCTCCAGCAGCGCGAGACCCGCCGCGGCACCGCCTACAGGCCCTGTCAGGACCAGCACGTCTCCCGGACGGGCTCCCTGGCGCCGCACGGCGGTCTCCTGAAATCCCGCGACGGTCACGTCGACCACGATCGGACCGGGGCTGCCCACCGTATCTCCCCCGGCCAGTTGACAGCCGAAGGTCAGGAGCTCGGTGGTCAGGCCGTCGAAAAAGTCGTCAATCCAGCCGACCGCCAGGTCCGCGGGAGCCGCCAGGGACACCAGGGCCACAGCAGGGGTCCCGCCCATGGCGGCGATGTCGGACAGGTTGACGGCGGCGGCCTTGCTGCCCACCTGACG
>JBMFXK010000598.1:0-1721 GCA_049964315.1 Clostridia bacterium
TCGAAGAGGGCTTCGACCGCTTCCTGACAGACCAGGGGGCCACCGTCCTGACCGCAGGGCCGTTTCGCCTCCGCCGCACGGTGGTGCCGGGCCGGGTGACCTACGACGTCCGTGCGGCCGTGAACGCCGGCGTCGTGACCGAGGCGGACCTGGCTCCGTTCCAGAAGACCGGCGGGAGCTACACCCGCTGGACGGTGTCCCAGAAAAAGACGCAGCCTCAGGACACGTAGCCCTCGCACCTGGGGGATTTAACAAAGGAGGATGGTCCCGTGCCGTTTCAGAAAGCGTCCAAGGCGCAGGCCAAGGCCCGCCTCGGCCTCATCGGGCCGGCGGGATCCGGCAAGACCTATACCGCGCTCCGGGTCGCGAGCGCGCTCGGCCAGAAGATCGGGGTCATCGATACCGAGCATGGCTCGGCCTCGAAGTATGCGGATGAGTTCGCGTTCGACACGCTGCAGCTCACCTCGTTCCACCCGCAGCGCTACGTCGAGGCCATCGAGGAAGCCGGCCAGGCCGGCTACGATGTCCTCATCATCGACAGTGCGTCGCACGAGTGGAACGGCCAGGACGGCTGTCTCGAGCTCGCCGAGCAGGCCGCGGCCCGCTACAAGGGCAATAAGTGGGCCGGCTGGCGGGACGTGACGCCGCTCCACAACCGGTTCATCGAAGCCATCCACGCCGCGCCGCTGCACGTCATTGTGACCTACCGGTCGAAGATGGAGTACATCCAGACGGACACCGGCAGCGGCAAGACCGAGGTCAAGAAAGTCGGCATGGAGGCGATCACCCGCGACGGGGCCGAGTATGAGCTCGACATCGTGGGGGAACTCGACCTCCAGCACCGCATGGCCATCACCAAGACCCGCTGCAAGGCGCTCACCGACCAGGTCCTCGACCATCCCGGCGACGCGTTCGCGGACGTGGTGCAGCGGTGGCTGACCGATGGCGACACACCGCCCGCGGCTCCCATCACCGAAGCGCAGGTCAAGGCCCTCTGGCAGGAGGCCCAACGCCACCTGCCACCCCTCGACGTCGCCGGCATCACCACGTTCGCTAATACGCTCCTGGGTACGCGCTACGCCAACCCCCGGGCCTTGTCCCGCGATGAAGCGGAGCGGGTCCTGGAGGCGGTCAAGAACGACGCCGGAACGCCGCAGCAGGCCGCCGGGTAACCCCCGGCGGCTTCGCCGCGTGGCCGGGGCGCTCTGCGGCCCGCAGGGGCTGCGGGAGTCCACCACCAGCGTCTCCGTTGCGATTTGTCGAGGGCCGCCGCCCAAGTCGGCTCCTCGCACTCAGAAAGAAGGGATCGTCATGGCGCGTTCCGCCACCGACCGGCTTCGCGCCCTGCAGCAGCCGGGACAGATTTGGAGCCATTCCGCGTTGACGCGGTTTGAGACGTGCCCCTACAGCTACCTGGGGCACTACGTCGATCAGGTCGTGGATCCGCCCTCGGCCCCGCTGGTGCAAGGCAAGCTCACGCACGCGACCGCCGCGGCGCTTCTGCACGACCCCGCGCTGACGCCGGCCGCAGCCCTCGAGCAGGCCCGGGCCGCGGAGCCACATCAGGCTCTCGTCGACCCGTCGCTCGATCCCACGCTTCAGCAATGGGCTCGGGACGCTGTGGAGGCCGTCCCGGGCGATGCCCCGAGCCTTCACGCCGAGGCTGTCTGGCTCCAGCCCTTGGCGGCAGAGCCGGGCCATCCCCTGCCGGCCGGCTTCAC
>JBMFXK010000599.1:0-1719 GCA_049964315.1 Clostridia bacterium
CCCATGGCCGGAGCGTGACCCGGCAAGCCGTCTCACGCGGTTGACGGGGTCGTGGGAGGACAGTTCCGAGGGCTTTAAGAGATTGAGGAATCCGTCCAGCGTGCATCCTCCCCGTACAGTTCCGCGGCCAGCTCCAGCGTCCTTGCCCCCACAGCCTGAAGCCGCCCGCGCACCTTCGCCGCCGCGGCGTGCGTATGCCCGCCGCCCCCGAGATGCTCCGCCAGGACACGGGCCTCCAGGGGTGGGCGGCTGCGCAGGCTCACCTTCACCCAGCCGCGCTCCTCTTCGCGAAAGAAGATGGCCAGCCTGACATCGGCGATTGTGCGCACGAGGGTGATCAGGCCGTCCGACTCGTAGGGTTCCACCTGAAACCGGTGCGCGACCTGCCGAGTCAATGCGACCCACGCGAGCCGCCCGGAAGGAGAACGACGGATGTGCTGCAGCGCCCACCCCTTTAACCGCACCGAGGAGAGTGGCTCTTCCTCAAACAGGCGACGGTGAATGGCGCGCACATCAAGACCCGCTTCGGCCAGTCGGGCGGCCAGTCGAAACACGCGGCCGTCTTCGATCCCGACCCGGAATCCTTCCGTGTCGGTGGCCAGAGACACGTAAAGAGGCAGCGCCAGGTCCTCATCCAGGGGAAGACCGAAGTCATCAATCAGCTGCATGACCAGTTCTGCGACCGCCACGGCCGCGGGATCGACCCAGTTGATGTCGCCGAAACGGCTGTTGCTGATGTGGTGATCAAGATTGATCAGGACAGGTGCGGCGGCGCGGAGCCGCTCCATTCCCCCGGCGCGCGACGCCTCGCCGCAGTCTACCGTGACGACCACATCATACCGAGTCTCAGGCCTCAGATCGCGCCAGGTGCTTGCCCGGGCCGCTCCGGGCAGGAAGTGAAACGGTGGGATGATTGGGTCGGGCCCGAGCACCTGGGCGGCGATGCCAAGTTTCGACAAGGCCATTGCGAGCCCCAGCGCCGATCCGGTGGTGTCCCCGTCCGGCGCCTCGTGCATGACCACCAGGACCCGCCGCGCCTCCCGGAGTCGCCGGGCCACCACCGCGCGGTCAGTCGTCTTTGGCATGGCCCGTGCTTTCAACGCCCGTCTGCTTAAGCAGGCGCTGGACGGTCAGGCTCGCTTGGAGCGAATGGTCCAGCCGGAATTCCAGCTCGGGCGCCTGCCGCAGATGGAGGCGCCGGGCCACCTCGCCGCGCAGGAAGCTTCGCGCACTGCGCAATCCGACCAGGGTCTCGTCGGCTTCCTCCGGATTCAGGACGCTCACGTACACGCGCGCGACCGCCAGATCCCTGGCCAGGTCGACCCGGGTGATGCTGACGAACCCGACGCGGGGATCCTTAATCTCGCGCTGGAGCATGGCGGCCAGCTCCGTCTGCATCGCCTCGGCCACCCGCTCCGCCCGTTCCTGCTTCATCAGCCCTTCCATCCCCAGCTGCGGACCTAGCTGGCCTTGACTTCCTCCTGGGTGAAGACCTCCAGCTGGTCACCGACTTTAATGTCATTGAAGCGCTCGAGTCCGATGCCGCATTCGAAACCGGCCTGCACTTCGCGGACGTCGTCCTTGAAGCGCCGCAGCGAGGCAATGGGGCCCTCGTGCACGACCACTCCGTCGCGGATCACGCGAACCTGGGAACCGCGGTTCACCTTGCCGTCAAGGACATACGATCCGGCCACGGCCCCCACACGGGGCACCCGGAAC
>JBMFXK010000600.1:0-1712 GCA_049964315.1 Clostridia bacterium
CTCGTGAGCGGGATGATCCTGGTGAGTCAAGACCCCGTGGCCACGACGCGGCAGATTGAAGAACTGTATCGCCTTGGCGGCGAGCCGCACGCCCTCCGCCCCGAGGCCGTCACGAATCTCGAGCAGCTCCTCAACCGTCCGGTGGCGATGGAGGAGGTGGAGAGCGCGCTGCGCGCCGGGTTCGCCAGCATGTACGACCTGCAGCCCTCCGTGCTTGACCAGGGAGAGTGGGAGCGCGCAACAGGTCTCTACGCTGCAAGACAGCTCGGGTCGGGCGAGGTCCGCTGAACACGCACGTCCCCCTGGATCGTGCGCGCGCTCGTCCGGCGCTACCAGGGCTTAACGTTCCCGAGTCAGCTCCTCAGGTCGGGTCCAGATGGGATAGGAGCCACTCCACCATCATTTCCAGCCGCGCAACCCGGTGCCACGGCTTCCCACCCCGACTCATCCCATGCGACTCGCCCGGGTAGCGAACCAACGTCACATCCTGCCCCAGGACTTTGAGCGCCTGGAAGAACTGCTCCGCCTGCTCCACCGGAAGGCGTAGATCCTCCTCCTGATGCTCCAGTAGGACGGGTGTGTGCACGTGGCTGGCGTACCGAAGCGGCGACTGCTGCCAGTACGGCTCCGGGTTCTCCCACCAGCGGGCGCCGCCATACTGCGGGATGCGCAGCCACCCCATGTCGCTGGTGCCCATAGCCGAAAACCGGTTCACCACCGATCGCATCGACACGGCCGCGCGGAATCGGTCGGTATGGGAGATGGCCCAGTTGACCATGAATCCGCCGTAAGATCCTCCGGCTATCGCCACCCGGTCCGCATCCAGGGTTGGTTCGGCCGCTAGGGCCGACTCAAGTCCGGCCATGACGTCCCGGTAATCCTTGTCCCCCCACTGACCGATAATGGCTGCACAGAATGCGTGACCGTATCCCAGACTGCCGCGCGGATTGGTGTATACCACCGCCATTCCCGCCGCGGCCAGCACCTGAAACTCGAAGAAGAACCGCTCACCATACATGCTCATCGGCCCACCGTGGACTTCCAGTACCACGGGGTGCCGGGACGCCTGCGATCGGGGAGGCAGGAGAACCCAGGTATCCACAGGGGGGCCCAGGTCGGCGCGGGCCTGGATCTTTACCGGTCGCGCGACATCACCAGGCTCCCAGGGTACCGGCCAGATCCAGGACTGCTCGGCGTCACCGGAGGCCCGGAACAACGCCGACGGCGTTACGGAGTCCGACCAGGCCCCGAGCACACCGCCGTCACGGGCTAGGGCCAGCGACGCCACCACCCGGTTCCCCCTCACCAGCGGCTCAACGCCGCCCCGACCGTCAAACTCCCAAATCTCCACGTGACCCTCGTGGCTGACGAGCGCGCGCACCCGGCCTCCGTCCTCCGTCCACACGGGCCCGGTCAGTCCGCCCATCGCCGCGTCCGACCCACTCTGATCGCCCAGAGGCCGGTCAAATGCAGGCGTCCAGCTGCGGACGACCCCGTTTTCCGCCACGTAAAGGCCGGTGTTGCCATACCCCAGATCCTCCGGGCGCGTCGCCAGAAAGGCGATGCGAGCGCCATCTGGGCTGAAGCGCGGGGAAGCCGCCGCCAGGTCCGCAGCTGTCAGGGTGGTGATCGCGAGGGACTCCCGGTCCAGTACGTGCAGGTCGGCGGGCGCGGGCTGGGCATCGCGGTCGGCGCGCAGATTGGCCACGAAC
>JBMFXK010000601.1:0-1711 GCA_049964315.1 Clostridia bacterium
GCGTTCTTGACCGCCTGGCTGTCCGCATAGCCGACGCCGGGACTGGCCGGATCGGCGAGCTGCTGGTTCCGGGCGCTGTACTCCATGTTGCGGATGTGGCTCCGGAGGGTTTCATGCAGGCCCCCGGCCGGAATCGGCGTCATGTGGTACTGGAGATGGGCTTCGCCATCGGCCCGGTCAAGAGCCTGGACCAACGTCTCCACGACACTGTTCTGGTAATCGCGCACCGTCTCGGTCGCATAGCGCCAGTGCTTGGCGAGGACGATTTGCTGCACCACCGGCCACGGGCGCGCCACGTCCCGCCAGGGCACGAACCGAATGTTCGTGTACTTGGACCGCCAGACGTCTTCGACCGCCGGGAGCCAGTCATGGGGCGCCGACAGGAGAAAGTGGACCGCCCCCTCGGCGTCCCGCACCACCTCGAACGTCCAGGAGTTCTGCCCGATGGCCCCGGAGCCATAGCGGGTCAGGAGTTGGCCGTGGATGGCGTCGAGGGCGGACATGACCTCATAGGGGGTCGCGGTGTCGTCGGGACCCAGGATAATCTCGTCCACCCGCATGGCCTCGGCGCGCCGCCGTCGCATCCAGATCCGGCTCGCCAGCATCGCCAGGCCCAGGAGGATCAATAGAATCACGAGGCCCAGGAGGAGATGAATAAGGAGCGGGCCCAGCCAGCCCCACGAGACCGCCCCGAGATTCACGGGCCGGTGAGGATGGGTCTGGGCTTTCGGCAAGGGTTTGCCGTGCTCCGAGAGATACAAATAGAGGCCCAGCAGAGCCATGCCCCACAGGACCCAGGACGTCCGTGGCACCATGCGGTTGTCCTCCCTCGCCGGGGTCCCCGGCTGTTATGTGGTCCACCCGGCGCCCAACAGCGCCTCCAGGCTCTTTTGTACGAGGGCCTGGTCCTCGTCGGGGGTCTCCGGTGTCCCGGAAGCGGTCAGCGCGACGGCTCCGGCCCGCCATTGTTGCTCCAATCGCGCCAGCCTTGCATCCAGGGCGTCCAGGCGCGGACCCAGCACCCCGTCGTCTCGGGCATAGGCGTCAAGGGCCCGCCGCACATACTCCGACCGCGTGCAGCGGTGAGTGCGGCAGGCCGCGTCCATCACCGCCGCTTCGTCCTCGGTCAATCGAATGGTGAGTCGCATGGTGTCGGTCCCTCCTGCTCTACGCGCTCCATGGAGCCCATTCCCAGCCCACACCGCCGCGCGTGTAATCGTGTCCAAGGCGTCTCTCTTTTTTTGAAAGGGATGGCCTGTCTGCCGTGGCGCCGCGTCCGTGGTGGTCAGTGCCCACGAGGAACGAACCCCGCAAGGAGCCACGCTGCGCCATAGCCGACCGCCAGGAGGAACACTCCCCACAGGAACGGAGAATGCCGTGATGCTTCCACCCGGCGCGGTGCGGAAGAAACGAATCGTCCTCCCGCGAACCCTAAGCCAGGCGCGCCGGCCAGCAGCATCTCCGCGAAGACCGTGCCCGACAGGTGGGTGACCGCCGTCACCGTCAAGCGGGCGATGATCATGCCCGCCGCCGTGAGCACAATGGGCGGGCCATCGCCGGGCCCGAAGACCACTTCATTTCCGGGGAACCCCCGCTAAAGTCGCGCGGTCAGGGCGGTCGCTGAATCCCGCTTGTTGACCGGTGGCCTTGATAAGATGGCCGCATGATTAGCTTTGGATGGTCCAAATGGATGGATGGACTAGCCGAATAC
>JBMFXK010000602.1:0-1702 GCA_049964315.1 Clostridia bacterium
CCGCCGTCCTGGTTCGCCGGCCAGCACGTCGAGGCCCCCCTCCATGGATGCGGGACTCGCGTTGTAGGTGTCATCCAGGATCCACAGGCTGCCCACCTGGACGCGACGAAAGTGACCCGCGTCCTCCTGCACCGTCGCCAACCCGCGTCCGATTTCCGCCCAGCTGGGTCCCAGCGCCCTCCCCACGGCCGCCGCGGCCGCAATGTTGTGGGCCTGGTACGCACCGTCCCATGGGACGGTCAGGGTCGCGGCGCCGCCTGCGTCCCCGAGCTCCACTCGCACAAAGCCCGGGCCTGACGTGACCTGGACAATGCGCACATCCGCGGCAGTCTGCCCGTACCACAGCACCTGTCCGGAAACCCGCTCGGCGAGCGTGCGCAGTCGGGCGTCGTCGCCATTCATGACGGCGATCCCCCCCGGTTTGAGTCCCGCCAGAATCTCCGCCTTGGCCTCCATGATGGCGTCGAGCGAGCCGAGCTCGCTTAGATGAGCCGGCCCGATGTTCGTGATGACCGCCACGTCGGGGGGAGCGATCCGAGTAAGGGCGCGGATCTCTCCGCGCGCCCGCATGGCCATCTCCGCCACAAACCAGTCGAGCCGGGGCTGCAGGGCGGTGAGGGCGAGCGGCAGTCCGATCTGCGTGTTGAAGTTCTTCGGGGTGGCCTCCACCTGAAAGCGGCTCGAGAGGACCGCCCGCGTGAGCACTTTGGTGGAGGTTTTGCCCACGCTGCCGGTGATGCCGACCACGCGGGCGCCGATGGCCTCCAGGCACAGCCGGCCAACTCCTGCCATGGCGTGCAGGGGGTTGTCGTTCACCCAGCAGGGCACATCAGCCTCGACCGGCGGTTCCAGCAGCACCGCCACCGCACCCGCCTGAACGGCGCTCCGCGCGTAACGGCGGCCGTGCTCGTAGCGGCCAGGCAGCGCACAGAACAGGGAACCCGGCTCTACGGCGCGGCTGTCCACCACCATCTGGCCGACTGGCGCCGAGGGGTCGACCCCAATGAGCCGGCCGCCGGAACGGTTGACCCAGTCGCCGAGCGTAAACCTCAAGGACACACGAATCCTCGTTCCCGCAATGCCGCCCGAGCCTCCTCACGGTCATCGAAATACTCGGTGTGATCGCGATAGATCTGGTAGTTCTCATGTCCCTTGCCGGCAATCAGCACGAGGTCCTCCGGCCGGGCGTCCGCAAACGCCCGGCGGATGGCCACCCTGCGGTCCATCTCGCGAATGAACTGGCCTCCGGCTGTCCGAATGCCCTGTTCGACCTGGGTGGCGATGTCGGCCGGATCCTCGCTGCGCGGGTTATCCGTCGTCACCACAAAGAGATCGGTGAGCCGCCCCGCCACCTCGCCCATCAGGGGCCGTTTCGCCTGATCACGATCCCCGCCAGCACCAAACACCAGGATGACGCGGCCATGCACGAATTCGCGAATCGCGCGCAGGACGTTTTCCATGCCATCTGGCGTATGGGCATAGTCGACGATCACGCCAAAGGGCTGTCCGCAGTCAATGAGTTCGAAGCGTCCCGGCACGCCTGCCTGCGAGGCGAGCGCTTCCGCCATCCGCGGTCCCGGCAGGCCCTGCAGGTGGCCCACCGCCAGGGCGGCCAGCGCGTTTGACACGTTGTAGCGGCCGGACAGCTTCAGATGAACCGGCGTCTTCGATCCGTCGGGTAGGACGGCCGTGAAGTCGGCCC
>JBMFXK010000603.1:0-1700 GCA_049964315.1 Clostridia bacterium
ATGCCGCCCTCGGCGCCCGGGGCCGACACGTCGGCCGGAAGCGCGTGGCCCGCTTGATGGGTGTCGCGGGGCTCTGCGGGCTGCGCCGGCCACGGCGCGTCCGTACCACCGTCGTGGACCCGGATGCGACGCCCGCCCCCAATGTGTTGAACCGGGACTTCACGCTCGGAACGCTGAACCGGGTCTGGGTCGCCGACTTGACGTACATTCCGACCAGCGAGGGATGGCTGTTCCTGGCCACCGAGCTCGACTGCTGCTCGCGCAAGATCGTGGGCTGGTCCATCGCCGACCACATGCGGACGGAGTTGCCGCTGGCGGCCCTGCAGATGGCCTTGCGCCGCCGGCGTCCCTGCCGTGGGCGCCTGATCCACCACAGCGACCGCGGCTCCCAGTACACGTCCGGCGACTTTCAGCGGGCGCTGACCGCGTGGGGCGTCACGCCCTCGATGAGCAAGCGTGGCGACTGCTACGACAACGCCGTCGCGGAGAGCTTCTTCGCCACCCTGAAGGCTGAACTCGTTCACCGCCAGGTGTGGGCCACCCGTGCCGAGGCGCGCCAGGCCGTGTTCGAGTGGATTGAGGTCTTCTACAACCGGCGCCGCCTGCACTCGACCCTCGGCTACCGGAGCCCGGAGGCGTTCGAGCGGGAGGTGACCGCCCAGACTCCGCTGGTGGCCGCCTCAGGCTGACGCCACGCGGGCGGCCTTGGGGACCTCCAACGCGGTGCACCGGGCCGTCCTAACCGCAATACAACTAAGTTAGGCACGGATGCGGACCGCCGCTTCGGGGGAACGGGTGGGCTGGGGCCACAGGCGATGCTCTTCGCGTTTGACCCCGAACTTGGACATCTTGCGCTTGACGACGCGAGGGTTTGCGCGCAGTCGCCGAGGCGGGAGGATATGCCGAGGGTCCAGCATGTCAGCGAGCGCTTGCTGGCACAGGGTCTGTAAGCCACTGAGGGGAAAAAACACGTCGGGCGATGATCTTCCGTTGGATGACGTTGAGGGCATGGGTGAAGGATAGTCGCTGAGGATCGAGTTGCTTCTGCATGGCGGCGTCGTGCATAAGCACGCGGATGGCGTAATGAGCCAGGAAGTATCCGCATATCTCTTGTTGGACCCCGTCGGGGTGGTGGCTGCGGAGCACGCGCCCGGCACCGCGCAGGTGGGTCTTGAATTCGTCTTCTGCGATCTCGAACTCCTGGCGCTCCGCATAGAGCGTGGCCAACTCGTGGGCCGGCGCTTTGGCAGGGTCCAACTCGGTGGTGATCAGCCGATAGGTCTCCAGCGAGGGCCGTCCGGGATCGTCGAGGGCGTACTCAATCACGCGCACAAGGACGCCGCCCCTTTGGCGTTGGCGGGCGTAGCTCGATGAGTAGAGCCGGCTGAGGTAGGAACCGTCGGCAAGAACCTCTAACGGTTCCAGGATCAGGCTCTTCTTCACCCGCCACAGCAGGTCGGCGCCGGTGTCGCGCGCGGCGTTCCAAAGTTCCCACCCGTAGAAGTTCCGGTCGGCGAGGCAGAGCATGCCGGTCTTGAGGGAACGCAGCAGCTGGCGCGTCAGCGTCGTCTCCCCTTGGCTGAGCGGCGAGACGGCAAAGTCGAAGTGAGCGTGCGTCCCGCACTCCAGCAAGGAGACAACCCGGGCCTGAGGGTATCCGCTCCGCTGCCCGCGACTGCTTCCCGGCCGGCCGAAGGTCT
>JBMFXK010000604.1:0-1691 GCA_049964315.1 Clostridia bacterium
CTCGCGCAGGTCTCGGCGGCGCTCCTGAGCCGGTCGGAGGCCGGGGCCGCGGATCGGATCGGCAAGAGGCTCATCCGATGGGGGCTGGCGCCGGTCGTCTTCGGCCTGATCGCCGCGCCGGCGCTGATGCTCGCACCCGGCCCATTCGGCTGGTCGCTGGGCCTGTCGCCGTCGATCTTCCGGGGCTTCCCCGACTTCTTGGGGCACCTCGACCGCGAGATGGTGTTCTACTTCCTCTTCTCTGACTCTACCGGAATGCAGGTATTGAGGTGCCGGGTATCCGGCCGGCGGCTTCTTCGTCATTCTTCTTCTTACCACAGGAGAAGATACGAAGATGGACGACCGACCGAAGACCCGGCTCGTGAATCGTGAACGAAAACCGACCTCGCCGCAACCACCGCGCGGCGCCAAGCAGATCGTCATCCCCATGACCCGATCGCAGTACGACGCGTCCTGGCACGATCCCAAACGCCTGCGGGCGTTGGTCGCGGAATCGGCCAGGATGGCCCCGGAACTGTTCCCCGCCGGTTTCGATCGGGGCTATTGCTTCCACGGCTTCGGCCGCACGTCGCGCAAACTCCCCGGGCTGAAACTGCGGAAAATTGTCACGGCCCAGGGCGTCTCCTACTGGCTCCGTCCCAGCTTCATTGCCGGTTACATGACCGGCACCGTCGACGAATTGGCTTATCCGCTCCTCCTGGCGGCTCATGGCGTCCCCGCGTGGCTGCTCAAGATCGGCTTCGGCCACAGCGAGATGTACTGGCATCGCGTGGTCGAGCGGCTGGGGCACAGTAGCTTGGTGGGAACGACCATCCGCGAGGCGGCCCGCTTGCCCACGCATCTGGCGGCCGACGAGCATCACGCCGACTGGGCCGGACAGAAGGGCTATGTCGCCACGACCGTCGGCGGCGGCTGCCTCCTGGGCGTGGCGCTGACCTCCGCGGCCGATGACGCGCATCTCCGCGAGGCCTACGGCGTGTTCGCCGCCGAGGCACGCGATGTCACGCCCGGGTACGCCCCCGAGACGGTCAACACCGACGGCTGGGCGGCGACGCGGAATGCGTTCCAGACCTTGTTTCCTCGGATCACGGTGGTGCTCTGTTTTCTGCACGGGTTCTTGAAGGTCCGCGACCGCTGCCGCAAGGCCCACGACCTGCACCGGCGGGTGTGGGACGTGTACCGGGCCGCCACCGCGGAGGAGTTTCGACGCCTGATGACCGAGCTTCAGCGGTGGTGTGCCACCCAAACCTGGACCGCCCCGGTGCGCGAGATGCTGACGAAGCTGTGGGCCAGGACAGAGTCGTACGCGGTGGCGTATGCCCATCCGGGATGCCATCGCACGAGCAACGCGGTGGACCGGCCGATGAACCGACTGTGCCGGCTGATGTACGCGGGCCGGGGCCTGCACGGCCATCAGGGCTCGTCCGAGTCGCGGCTGCGGGGTTGGGCGTTGCTGGCGAACTTCCGGCCTTACGCGCCGCGGGGGAAGGTCCCTCGGGCTTTCGACAGTCCCGCGCATCGGCTCAACGGCAAGCGGTACCATGAGCACTGGCTCCACAATCTGATGGCATCGACCTCACTGATGGGATTCAGAAACCCCAAACCTGCAATCCGGTAGAGTCAGTAAGTTTTCAATCCTTGGTGGTGTGCCCGAGGAATTGAATAGACGCCCCTAACCTCGAGTGGCATAA
>JBMFXK010000605.1:0-1677 GCA_049964315.1 Clostridia bacterium
AACTGTTGCCCGGAGGACTCAACCTTCGCCTCCATTGTATAGAGCATTGAACAGCCCTGGAGCATGGCAGATAGCTACGACTTGGTTGTCATTGGCTCGGGAACCGCGGCGCAGGTCGCCAGCGCCCGCGTGAGAGCGGCGGGGTGGAAGGTTGCCGTCATCGACCATCGGCCGTTTGGCGGGACCTGCGCGCTGCGCGGCTGCGATCCCAAGAAGATGTTGATCAGCGGCGCGGAGGCAGTGGACGCCGCGCGGCGGATGCGGGGCCACGGCGTGGCGGGAGACCTCCGGATCGAGTGGGCTGATCTCATCGCCTTCAAACGAACGTTCACCGACCCGGTGCCGCATCGACAAGAAGAGCACTACGCGAAGCAGAAGATCGACGCGCTTCACGGCCTGGCCCGGTTCACGGGTCCCGATATGGTCACGGTGGGGGATCGCGCGCTCAAGGCCCGCTATATACTCATTGCCGCAGGCGCCCACCCCATCCCTCTTGGCATTCCCGGGGAGCAGCATGTCATTACCAGCGACCAGTTCCTGGAACTGGAGACGCTGCCCGCACGCATCGTCCTGGTGGGCGGCGGCTATATCGCCGCGGAGTTCTCGCACATCGCCGCTCGCGCCGGCGCCAAGGTAACGATCTTGCAAAGAGCAGAGCGGATGCTGCCGCAGTTCGATCCGGACGTTGTCGGCTGGCTCATGCAGAAGTTCCACGAACTCGGCATCGATACCCGCACGGGCACAACGGTCACGCGCGTCGAGAAGACGGCCGACGCGTTGCTGGTGCATGCCACCGCGGGCGCCGCGGAGCAGATCGTTGCTGCC
Organism: Clostridia bacterium; assembly: GCA_049964315.1. Classification (GTDB taxonomy): domain Bacteria; phylum Bacillota; class Sulfobacillia; order Sulfobacillales; family JAIMBI01; genus JAKATP01. The sequence continues at coordinate 826 of JBMFXK010000605.1, forward strand.
GACCTCGTCGTGCACGCCGCTGGGCGGGCTCCGGATCTGGAGGCGTTGAACCTGTCCGCGGCCGGCGTCGCCCACGACGGCGGACGACTGCGGCTGAACGAGTTTCTCCAGAGCGTGTCGAACCCGCAGATTTACGCGGCGGGTGACGCGGCGCAGATAGGGCCGCCGCTCACGCCGGTGTCCAGCCACGACGCCAAGGTGGTCGCGGACAACCTGCTCGAAGGAAACCGACACCGCCCGGACTACCGTGGCGTCCCCAGCGTCGCCTTCACCATCCCCCCCATCGCTGCGGTTGGCTTGACCGAGGCGGACGCACGAGACCAGGGACTGCGATTTCGCGTGAAGTCCGAGAACACGTGGGACTGGTACACGGCCCGACGTGAGGCCGAGCGCGTCTATGGCTACAAGACGCTTGTCGAGGAAGACACCGGCCGGATTTTGGGCGCCCATCTGGTCGGTCCGCATGTCGACGAGATGATCAATATCTTCGGGCTGGCCATTCGGCACGGGCTGACGGCTGCCGATCTGAAGGCGACCATGTTCGCGTACCCGACCGGTGCTTCGGACGTCGGCTATATGCTCTGACCCGCGGGGTGGGCCATCGCTTCATGCCGTAGGGCTGTTCAATGCTCTATACCTCTGGGGGCAAGGGTTGAGTACTCCGGGCGACACCCGTGGATAGAGGTTGACCCGGCGGCCACCGATCTCAGAGCGCACTTTGAAACGCCCCTTTCCCTCGAAGTGCAGCCGCACCGAGCCGCCGCGCGTCGCCGCCGGTGCGGGGGTTTAGCCCCAAGGTTGGCGGCATGCCTCCTGCCCAGTATGGCCTTATCTCACGCATGATAACGTCCT
>JBMFXK010000606.1:0-1675 GCA_049964315.1 Clostridia bacterium
CGTACTGGCCGGGCGGTGCCGCTCCCAGGGCGACCGTCACCGCTTCCAGCCGGCCGCGGCGAAACACGTGCACCGATACGGACTCTCCCGGCCGCCAGTCCGTCTGGATGCGGGCTTCCACCGCATCTACCGTTGGGGTCCGGAGACCGTCCAGCGCCACAATCTCGTCCCCCGGATACAGGATGCCGGCAGCGGGACCGGGGTTGAACACCGTGGCGATGGCGCGTGACGGCGGGCGGGTGGCAAACTCGACCCCCAGCCACGCCGGGAGGTGGGCCGGGTCGTGCTGGCGGTGCGGGGTGGCGGGGTGCGTGCGGCGAAGCGCCAACCCGACCAGGCTGAGCGCCGCCTCCACCGGCAACTCGTCCACCCCTTCCACGTAGCGGGCAAAGAACGCCGCCAGGGACCCGCCCGCGACGTCCTCTGCGGCCGCCTGATAGGCGCCCTCCGAAAACCCGACCCCGTGGGCCGCATAGCGCTCGTACAGGAGCCGCAGCACGTCATCCAGGGAGCGTCGGTTCAGGGTGCGGCGGCGGATCTCCATGTCCAGCACGAACCCGACCAGGGACCCCTTCAAGTAATACGAGATGGCGCGGTTGGCCACATCCGGCCCCTGGTCATAGTTGGCCATCCAGGTGTCGAAGGAGGCGTGCGCCGCGCTCATCACCCGGCGCCCAGGCTTGGACTCGAGGGACTTGATCGCGTCGGCCAAGGTTTCGGTATAGTCCTCCACGCTGTACAGCCCGGCCCGCCGCAAGAGGAGCGGCGCGTAGTAGCTGGTCACGCCCTCCATGGCCCAGAGCAGCCGGGTGTACACCTCGCGGTTGTAGTCGGGCCGGTCCAGGACCGCGGGCCGGATGCGCTTGACGTTCCACAGGTGGAAGAACTCGTGCGCAAACAGGTTGAGCGTCCGCTTGTAGCGGCTCCAGGGCTTGAACGCCAGCGGCGACGTCTGGCAGGTGGTCGAGTTCCGGTGCTCGACGCCGCCCCCTCCCTCGGTCAGGTGCACCAGGAAGGTGTAGTGCTTATAGGGGAGGCCGCCAAACAGGGATGAGGCCGTTTCGACGATGCGCCGGACGTCAGAGACCAGCCGGTCCGGCTCCTCGTTGCCGTGACCCCAGACGGCTATCTCGTGCCGCTTGCCCTGGACCATAAACCGGTAGCGGGGGTGGGTGCCGGCCTCGACGGGACAGTCCACGAGATGGTCGTAGTGGGGCGCCCGATAATGCCCGGGCTCGGCTCCTGCCGGATCGAGACCGGTGGAGATGTGCCAGCCCACCGGCACGCGAACGAACAGGTCGATGGGGAGATCGCGCACGCCGTCTACGATGAAGAACAGCGTGTGGCCGCTCCAGTAGGCGTGGGTGGCGTCGAGGTGACTGCTCTCCACCACCAGCTCGTTCGCGTACACGTGATAGGTCACCGTCGCGGACGAGGCCGCCGCCTCGAACTCCCAGGTGTTCTTGGCGGTCTTCACCACCCCCATCGGGACTCCGGAGGGGTCCGTGACCTCGAGTCCAAACAGATGCCGCGCGAAGTCGCGCACCTCGTACGCCGCACCCCAGACCGGGAGCGTCAAGACATGGAGGCCCGGAGCGAGCTCTCCGAGCGTGAGGGTGACGTGATACACCTGGCGCTCCGGCGCCGTGCAGTCCACCTCGTAGGTGATGGTCAT
>JBMFXK010000607.1:0-1674 GCA_049964315.1 Clostridia bacterium
CTGCCGCTCGGCCGACGAGCCGCCGGTGTCGTCGGCCGAAGCCAGATGCGTCATCAGGCCCTCGAGCCGCAGGTGGGGGTGCGCCAGCACCGCGAGAGCCATCTTCAGCACCGGGCCATCATGCGGCACCCCGATACGCCCCATGCCGGTGTCCACCTTTAGATGGACCGGGGTTTGCGTCCCCGCCGCGGTCGCCGCGTCGCCAATCAGGCGGATCGAGGTGTCATCGTACACCGTGACCGCCAAAGACGCCTGAACCGCCATCGGTGCCTGGGCTCGCAGCATCGGCCCCAGCACCAGGATGGGCGCCGTGATGCCGGCTTCCCGGATCCGCACGCCTTCTTCTGCCAGCGCCACGCCGAGTGCCCCCGCGCCTCCGCGCAGGGCTGCCTCCGCCACCGGGACGGCACCGTGACCATAGCCGTCGGCCTTCACCACCGCCATGAAACGGGCGGTGGGCAGGAGCCGCTTACGGATGGTGCGCACGTTGTCTCGAACGGCCCGGAGGTCCACTTCCGCCACGGTGGGCCGACCCTCACTCATGAGCACAGCACGGGCCATTCCGCCGGACGCGCCCCGCTCTGAAGCGCCGCCGCGGCCGGCCCCAGCTCTTCGGCCACGTCGACGGCTGTCACGCTGAAGCCGCCGCGCCGCGTGCGGGCCAGCTCACCTGCGAATCCGTGCCACAGTACCGCGCCTCGGGCCGCATCCAGGGTGCTCCAGCCCCGAGCCAGCAGCGAGGCGATCACCCCCGCCAGAACGTCGCCCGTACCCATGGTCGCCAGCTCCGATCCTCCGGCCAGATTGACGGATACCGGCCGGCCGCCTTCGGCTGCCAGCGTATGGCGCCCTTTCAGGACAACCGTGCCACCCGTCATGTCGGCCATGCGCCGTACGGCCTCTACCCGGTGCTGCTGGACCCATGCTGCTGGTTCGCCGATGAGCAGCGCAGCCTCGGCCGCGTGTGGAGTAAAGACAGCCTCTGGCCACCGCGGCCTACCGCTCGCGATCCAGCCCTGAAACGCCCCCGCATCCACCACGACCGGCTTTCGGCTCACACGAAGCACCTCGACCAGCTCGGGAGACGCTTCCAGGCCGGGCCCCAAGATCACGCTGCGGGCCGCCTCGAGACGTTCCCGCAGCAGGTTGGTGACCGTGAGGCCGCCGCGGTCTGACTCTTCGCCGCCTCGCATCACCAAGGGCAATGCATGCAGGGTGCGCAACGCCGTCAGGATAGACGCCGGCACATACAGTTCCACGTACCCAGCTCCACTGCGAAGGGCGCCGAGACCGGCAAGTGCCGGGGCTCCGGCGTAGGGGTCGGAGCCTCCCACCACCAGCACGCGGCCCATCGCGTACTTGTGGGCGCCCGGTGTGCGCTCGAGAGCCTGCCAGTGTACCTGGCTGGGGTCGACCAGTTCCAATTCCGACCCGGTCGCAGCCGCGAGCCCGATGTCCGCCACCCGGACCGCCCCGGCCAGAGATGCCCCTGGATCCAGGACGTGCGCTGGCTTTAGGGCTTGAAATGTTACGGTAACGGCCGCCTGCACGGCGATGGGCCCGACGACGGCGCCGGTGTCGGCGTTGACGCCTGACGGCACATCCACCGCCAGCACCGGAGTGCCGCTGGATGCCACCTGCCTGAGCACCTCCGCCCAGGGATCCGCAAGCGGG
>JBMFXK010000608.1:0-1673 GCA_049964315.1 Clostridia bacterium
ACGCTCCACGGTGCGCATCACGGAACGCACGCCCGAGCAAGCGCGCCTCTTTGAGCACTTTGGCCTGGCCGCATACCACGCGACGGACCCGCGGTAGGTACTACACGCGCGCGGGCGGAACCCCACGCCCCGCTTGGCGTCCCCGTCTCGCCCTCTGCTAACTGTGAAGGTACCGCTAGGGAACAGAGAAACTTTGGAGGGGGCCCAAGGACTCCAGGGCCGTTAGGCTCGGAGAATAGTTTCCGCAACTGTAGTCCGGCAAATCCTGTGTATTCGTTTGGTTGATCGTGAATGTGACCACGGAGCCTGTAGGAACGGTCGTCCCAGCCGGACCGGATGCCCAGTTACATGTAAACTGGCCGTACATCACGACCAAGTAGACAGGCATCGTCGTTGAGTCGACGCCAGCCCCGCCCGTCGCTACCTCTTCCGCTGGGCCACGGGTCGTGTTGATGACATAGGCCAGCGTGGGGCTCGGATCGCCGTTACCCGTGGCTACCTGTTCCGCAGCTTGCAACACGTAAGCCGGCGGAGACGTGGTACTCGCGTAGACGGGGGACCGTGTAAAGTACCATAGCGCTCCCACGATCAACAGGGAAGCGCCAAGGATCCCAATGCCGACGAGTCGACGCATGAGGTCGGTCACCTCCCAGTCCTCCGACACGCGTGTCCATCAGTCGGCGGGGCTGTCTGTAGACCGACTGCACACATCTGCCGATACAAACTGACTACATCAATCTTTTACCACGCATCTTCCATATAGCTTTCAATCGCTCCTGTGTGCCGATAGAATAATCGCTCCACGTCTTTCGACCCTGATCGACCTGACGTTTCGGAGCCTCATGGAGACTCTCTGAGCCTTTGCAAGTCCGGGGCCCCGATCCCGGAAAATGGCATGAAAAAAGGGATTCCCGGTCCTGGTGTCGAATGGATAGGTTGTCGAAGACCACCATTCGAAAGGGGAAAATCCCGCATCAGGGTTCGCGGCGCCCTGCCGGGAGATCGCATGTATCGTGCCGACCACCGGCCCCAATTGACCTTTCTGGAAACCTTCCTCGCCGAGGAGATGGCCCTCTCCCCGACCCTGGCGTACTGGGATGAGCGCTTGGACGATCCGGCCGTGCTGGCCCTATTTGCCCCCCACTTTTCGCCCGATCGCGGCCGTCCCACGATTCCGCTCGCGACGTTTGTGCGGCTCAGTGTGCTGCGGCGGCTCTATGATGTGGGGGATGAGGCCCTCATCGAAGAAGTCCGGCACAACTTGCAATGGCGGCGGTTCTGTCATATTCCCCTGCACGCCCCGGTCCCTCACCCCACCACCCTGGTCAAGCTACGGAAGCGTCTGGGGCCGGAGGTGGTGCATGCGCTGAACGACGTCCTCACCCAGCAGGCACAGCGGCGCCATCTCATTCAGGGCCGGCGGTGGCGGCAGGACACGACCGTGGTGGAGAGCGACATTCATTACCCCACCGACAGCCGGCTGTTGGAGGACGGGACACGCGTCGTGACCCGGCTGGTGCGGCGGTTGGCGCGAGCGGGATTGGCGGCGGCCCAGGGCTTTCGGGACCGGGGGCGGAGCATTCATCAGCGGATCCTGCAGATCGCCAAGGTGAGCCGGCGGCGCACGGACGCGGCGCGGCAGGACGTCCGGGACCTGACGGCGGCCATTGCGG
>JBMFXK010000609.1:0-1673 GCA_049964315.1 Clostridia bacterium
CTCGCACGAGTATCCAGAATTTGGCGGGGAGTATGAGGTGATCCACCACAGCGAGTATCTGGCCCGCCTGGTGGCGCAGGGGCGGCTCAAACCGCGCAACGCCCTGGACCGCAAGATCACGTACCACGACTCGTGCTACCTCGGGCGCTACAACGACATCTACCAGGAGCCGCGCGACTCACTGAAGGCGATTCCCGGCCTGCAGCTGGTGGAGATGCCGCGCAACCGCACGAAAGGGTTCTGCTGCGGAGCCGGTGGGGGGCGCATGTGGCTCGAAGAGAAGGCGGGCACCCGCATTAACGAAAACCGGTCCGAGGAGGCCGTCGCAACCGGTGCCGACGAGGTGGCCACCGCCTGCCCGTTCTGCCTGACCATGATGCGGGACGGGGTTCAGGCGGTGGGAGCCGGCGACCGGGTTCAGGTGCGCGACTTTTCCGAGGTGCTGGCCGAGTCCATCCTGGGCGCCTGAGTTCGGGCTGGAAAGCGGCGGCGAAGCAGCTGCTCGGCAAGATCGCCAAGATCCGGAGCGTGGGGCCTCTCGGAGGCCCCACGCCGTATCAGGTGGGTACGGACGCGGATGTCGTCCAGCCACGGCAGCGGGAGGGCCAGGAGCCTCCCTTCCAGGGTCTCCCTCCGCACCAGAAGCTCGGGCAGAAAGCTCGTGCCGACGTCCTCCGCCACCAGACGCTTGATGACCGAGGGCTGGCTGATGGCGACTTGACGGACGGCGGGTCCCTGTGTGCGCAGGCGTTCCTCGATCCGCGTCCAGTAGCGGGCGTCACCCGGCACCAGGACGCGCCGCTCGTGCAGGAGGAAGCCGGGATCCGGCGGCGGCTGGTCGAGGTCCCCTCCGCCCATGGCCGTGACCCACACCACCGGGTCTGCGAAGAGGGCGGAGCCGGGCCAGCCCCCCAGGTCGGATATCTCGGCCGTCAGCGCGACGTCCCAGTCATCCGGCACCGCCCCGATCAGGCGCACCACCAGGTCCGCCTCGGGCCGGTGCACCAACAGCTGGCGGCACAGCCACGGTGTCACGGTCTCCGCCGTGAGCCAGTCGGCGGCGATGACGAGCCGATCCCGGGTTTGCTCGCGGCCCAATTCAGCCTGGCTTCGACGCCAGACCGCCACCAGATGTTCCGCGTCCGGCAGGAACCTTGAGCCGGCGGCACTGAGCACGATGCCGCGGGCGTGGCGAGTGAACAGCGTCACCCCGAGCTCCCGCTCGAGGCGGGCAATCTGCTGCGAGACGGCCGCCTGGCTCACGTAGCGGCGTCGGGCGGCGGCGCGGAAACTTCCCGTTTCCACGACGGCGAGAAACGTGTCCACCCAACTCAGATCCATCGACTGATACACATCCCTTATCACTCAGTGCAAAATGCGAGTGCTGATTGTTATCATACTGCGCTACCGTGACCGGGGGAGGATGATCATGCCGATCGACGTCCCGGCCGGTCTGGACGGCGTTGTGGTGACGGAAACCGCCATCTCGGAGATTGACGGGGAGGCCGGCCGCCTGCGCTATCGCGGACGCGACATTGAACAGGTGGTGGCGGGGTTTGCCTGGGAGGACCTGCTGGACTGGCTCATCGAACCGGAGCGGCTCGTGGGTCACGCTCCCGCGCACGACGACGCGCCCATGGCGCTTCTGGTCGAGACCTTGCTGCACGAGGGAG
>JBMFXK010000610.1:0-1673 GCA_049964315.1 Clostridia bacterium
GCATGAAGCAGAATGCGCCCTACTTGCCCGTGCCACCCGGGGTGAGGGCCTTCTGACCGCGGGGAATCAACGCCTGCACGTGCGCATCGAGGCCGGGCCAACGGAGGCGCTCCCGGGCTGACCCTGAACACGCGCCCGCCCACACGCCATGCGACTCCGCGATGTCGGCATGGTCCACACACGTCGGACGCGGTGACCAACGGCGGGAAGGGTTCCGACCCCGCTGCGGCAAAGCCTACCAACGAGTTGCCGGGCTCCGCCCTTGGTCATGCGCAGCGGAAGAAGGGTGCAAGTGCAGGGAGTCCCCGTATGGCCGCAGGCGGCCCGCGACCTCGTCCGAGAGCTTGGTGGGCATCCGGGCCGCCTCGCCCTCATTTGCGGGCCGCAGGACGCGCGCCAGACCGCCGCCCTGATCTCCGAGGCGGCCAATATCCCCTTGGTGCGCGTCGGGCAGCAATTGACGGCCGAGGACGGTGTCCGGGACCCGACGGCCGTCCTGTCAGGGACGGGCTGCTTTCTTGACCTCGACATCCTGTTCTGGCCAGAACTCCGAATCGACCCGATCAATGCCCTGCACGCGCTCGCCCGCCGGTCGGTGGTACTGGCGGTCTGGCCTGGCACGATCGAGCGCCGGTGGGCTCGCTACAGCGTGCCCGGCCGACGGGACTACTTCGAGGCGGAATTGAATGACACCATCGTCCTCCGCCCTCGGCCCCAGCGGTTCCCCGACGAAGTGCCGTATGAAGTGGAGCGGATCCCGGCATGAAGTACCGCGACCTCATGGCGTTTGAGCCCATCAACAGCGTGAAGGTCCTCCGCGATGCGGACGACCTGACCAAGGCGCGCCGTGACGTGAGTTCGTTCGTGATATCCACGCAGGTGGCCGACTCGCTACGCACCGTGATCCTCCCGCAGTTGCAGTGGGACGATCCGGTGGACCATCACGGCCTGCTGGCGGTGGGGAGCTACGGCAGCGGCAAGACGCACCTGATGTCCTGGCTCTCGGCGATCGCTGAACGCAGGGAAATGCTCGATCTGGTGGGAGACTCCGCCCTCCGTCCATACCTGGAACGCATCGCTGGGCGCTTTTGCGTCATTCGCGCGGAAATTGGCGGCGTCAACATGTCCCTGCGCGATATCGTCTGCACCGAACTGCAGAACGGATTGGCCAAGCTCGGGGTGCACTTCAGGTTTCCCGCAGCCAGCGAAGTCACCAACAACAAGGACGCCCTACGCGACATGATGGCCGCGTTCGAAGCCGTTCACGACGGCAAGGGACTCTTCTTCGTCCTGGACGAGCTACTGGACTTTTTGCGTTCTCGCGCCGACGCGGCGCTGGTGCAGGATCTGACGTTTCTCCGGGAAGTCGGCGAAGTATGCGGGGACACGCGCTTCCGCTTCGTGGCCGGCATCCAGGAGGCCATCTTCGACAATCCGCGTTTTGCTTCCATGGCGGACTCCGTCCGCCGGGTCCGGGCGCGGTTTGAACAGGTGCGCATCTCGCGAGAAGACATCGCCTTCGTGATCAAGCGACGCTTGCTGCCCAAAAACCAGGAGCACCGCGCCTGGATCACCGAGCATTTGCGCGCCTTCACCCCCCTGTATGAGGGTATGGCCGAGAATCTGCAGGAGTTCGTCGACCTCTTTCCGGTCCACCCGGCGTATCTCCGCGT
>JBMFXK010000611.1:0-1670 GCA_049964315.1 Clostridia bacterium
TGGGCCAGTTAGAAGAGGCCCACGCACTCTACGAGAAGGCGCGCGCCAAGCATGTCCACGCGTGGTACCTGCACGGGCTGACCGCCTTCCTCCTGGGCCGTCCCGACGAGGCGGCCAGAAGTCTGCGCACGGGAGCCACGCTGCTCCCGGAAGTGGCGCCGCTGGTTGCCTTCCACCCGCAGGTGCGGGGCCTTCCCGTGGAATCCGCCGGCGATGCCCACCGGCACGCCGTGCGCTTTGTCGACAGTACGACGGGGCTGTGGACTCCGGAAAGCCGTTCGTTTCTGCGTGAGGTGCTGTACTCGGACCGCGCCATCGCCCGTTAGAGCCCTGACCGCTCTCCTCCACATGTGGGATAATGCGGGGCGGCGGCACGGTATGGCAATGGCCGGGGGTGGTGGTAGCGACGGGACCAGTGAAATTCCGGGAGCGGACGTTGCGACTCGGTCTGGCCCAGGTCAACTTTGAGGTGGGACGCCCGGCCCTGAACCGCGGCCGTGCCGCGGCATGGGCGTCCCGCGCGCAGGAAGTCGGGGTCGACTGGCTGGTGTTTCCGGAACTGGCCCTCTCGGGCTACCCGCCGGAGGACCTGTTGTTCCGCGAAGATTTTCTCACCGCGGTTGAAGAAGAGCTCTCCCAGCTTTGTCAGATGGCTCTCCCGCCTGTCACCGTGGTGGGACTGCCGCTGCGCTCCCCGGCCGGCCTGCACAACGCGGCGGCCGTACTGAGCGAGGGCCGCATCGCCGGCATCTACGCAAAGCATGAGCTCCCCAACTACGGGGTGTTTGACGAGGCCCGGTACTTTGCGGCGGGCCGCGATTATCTTCTGCTTGACTGGGACGGGTGGCGGATCGGCATCAGCATCTGTGAGGACATGTGGCTCGCGGACGGGCCGTGGCTCCACGATGCCCGGCAGGGGGCCGACCTGTTGATCAACCTGTCGGCCTCGCCGTTTGAGCGCGGCAAGCCCCGGCAGCGTGACGCCATGCTGGCCACCAGAGCGCTGGACGCCGAGGCTTATGTGGCCTCGTGCAATCTGGTGGGCGGGCAGGACGAGCTCGTGTTTGACGGGAGCTCGGCCGTCTACGGACCCGGAGGCCAGGTTCTGGCTCGCGCCGCAGCCTTTTCGGAAGAGCTTGTGACCATTGACCTCATCCCCGGGGTGTCACGCCACCGGCGGCGGACGGATCGCCGCTGGCGCGGAGCGCGGGAAGACGAACAGGCGCTCGTGCTGCCGGTGTCCTCTGAGCCAGACCGCGACGCGACCGTGGCGCGGGTGGCGCCGTTTCTCGATCCCACGGAGGAGCTGCGCCACGCACTGGTCCTGGGCCTCAGGGACTACGTGGAAAAGAATCGCTTCCCCGGCATCGTCATCGGCCTGTCGGGCGGCATCGACTCGTCGGTCACGGCGGCCTTGGCGGTGGAGGCGCTGGGCTTGGAGCGAGTGCACGGGGTGTTCCTGCCGTCGCGCATCACGGCCGACACCTCGCGGGACGACGCGCTCAGGCTGGCGGAACGGCTTGGCATCCCATGCCTCACCATTCCCATTGAGCCCAGCTTCGACGCCATGCTGGAGTCGCTGAAGCCAGCATTTGCGGGACGGGCTCAGGACACCACCGAGGAGAACCTGCAGGCGCGCATCCGGGGCACCATCTGGATGGCGCTTTCCA
>JBMFXK010000612.1:0-1661 GCA_049964315.1 Clostridia bacterium
GACGCCGGCAATGGTGGAAGGCTCAAGAATCAGCACGGGGATCCGGAGCGCCTTCAGCCCGGACAACCCGGACACGCCGGCTGAGGCAATGACAAGATCCGACCGGCGGGCAGCCATGCGCTCCGGGCTCACGGCAGGAATCGTCGACCCGATGGTGGGCAGACCGTGCGCGGCGTGACTCCAGGGTGCTGGCGTGTATGTGGGAACCGATGCATCCGCGCCCACGATGTCGGATCGGAGGCCGAGGACGTCCACGATCTCGAAGTTGGACGGCTCGATCACGATCAACCGATGGGCCGGGCGTTTGAGTGTCAGGGTCACATGATTATCGCCCACGATCTTTATGGGTCCCCCGGCAAGCAGTCCGACCAGGCCGGCCAGGAGGGCGCTCGCGGCTGACCGGCGCGAGCTCAGCGCACAAAAGAGCCTCTCCCCTGTCTGTCTGCGGGAGAGAGGCATCCTGGACAGATCAGGCCAGCCCCATTCCCCCGCCAAGCTCGGTCATCTCACCGGGTAGGTCTCCTGGCTCACGGATTTGACGCCGGTGGCGCTTCCTCCCCAGCTTTCGCCAGTGTCACCACCGGCTCTCCGTTTACAGTGGCGGGTTCCGCTCAGGCTCAACCTGATTCCCTGTTATACACCCGGTGATACGGCGTCCAGAGCATGCCGGGTCCGCCCTCTGGAGCCAACCGTCTCCTCGAATCGCGGCGGGGCCAACGACTAGGTCAGGCGCTGGGCGGAAATCGCGCAGCCTGCGTCGCGAAGTCGCTCGGCTGCGGTAGTGACCGCCTCCTCGAGACGGTCGACAAGAAAGAACCGCCGGCCGGTATTGTACGCCGCCACCCCGGTGGTGCCGGAGCCGGCCAGAAAATCTCCGATGAGGCCGCCCTCCCGCACACTGGCAAGGCAGATGCGCTCCAAGAGGGCTACCGGTTTCTGAGTCGGGAAGCCGGTCCGCTCCCCGGCACTGGTATTGATGATGGGGATGTCCCAGACGCTGTCGATGGCGCGCCCGCGGTCCACCTGCTCGTCGATGTAGATGCGGTAGGCCCGCGAGCGGCCCTTCCCGGCGTGCCCCCAGATCCACTCGCGGCCGTCGGCATCCTGGTGAAGCTGCTGGCGCTTCATCCGCACGTAGTCGTCACGCGTCCACGGTTCGGTGACCGGCGCCAGGCGGCTCTGTGCGCTGCGTGCGTACAAAAGCAGCGTATCGTGCTTCTGGTTGAAGCGGCGGTCAGCCGGCTGCCGGCGGCCGGTGTAATGCCAGATGATCTCGTTGCGAAACCGCCGCTGCCCGAAGATGCTGTCGGTCAGAACCTTGGCGTAGTGCACGCTGTGCCAGTCAAGGTGGAGCCAGAACCAGCCGGCCGGCGACAACAGCCGGTGCGCCTCCTCCACGAACGGGTAGAGCCAGTCGAGATAGGAGTCGATGCTGTCCCAGGTGTCGGGGAAGGCGGCCCGATCCCCCGTCTGCGGTTTGCCGGTCCTGAATGGCGGGTCGAGATAGATGGCATCAAAAACCCCGTCGGGCAAGGACCGCATGATGCGCAGGCCGTCACCCCATACGAGGTGTCCCGGCTCTCCGGACATGCTATCCGGGAAGGAGATGAGAGGATGGCCCGCAAGATCTCGCTCCGCGCTCTCCTGGCCAACGAACGCAC
>JBMFXK010000613.1:0-1657 GCA_049964315.1 Clostridia bacterium
GGAGGCCCGGACTCACATTCAGGCTGGGCCGGTTTTGGCGGAGCCCCTCAGTAGGTATCGACGGCCCGCACCACAAGGGCGTCGAGAGGGACCACCCGTGCCCGGCGCGACTTCGCCCACGCCTGGTTTGGGTTGTCGCGCCGGGCTACGTGCACATGCGGGCCCTGCACTCCGCAGCGCAGTGCGCGGGAGTCGGCACCGGGGTGAACGTCGCTTCGCCGCAGCCCACACACCTCGCCACGGCGTAGACCGGCGCGGGCCATGAGTAATACGATGAGCCGGTCGCGCGCCGACCGGCAAGCCCGCAGCAGGGCCAAGATGTCATAATCAGACGCCCGGTTGACCATGCGGTCGGGCTCGTGCAGGCGGTGGCGGGCACGCAGCCGCCAGGGAATGCGGCCGTCTTCCCGGCGGGCCTCCTCAGGCAGGTCGGCGCCGTCGCCCATCTCATAGAGCAGGGGCACCAGTCCGGCCGGAGCGGCGCCCGAGGCAACAGCATGGATGACCAGGCCACGCACTGCGGTCAGGACCACGTTGACCCGCCGGGCGGCGCGAACCGGGCGGCTGCCCGGCCCGGGCAGCACCTTACCGGACCCCTCGTCGGCGGAGCGCCCTGAGGTGCGGGCATCGGCATGGCGCAGCCAGACCATGAACAGTGCGATGTTCTCCACCCCTGCGTGCCAATGCAGGTCCCGCAGCTGGCACCAGCCCAGAAACAGCGCGATGGCACCGGCGTAGGACTTGGTCGTCAGCTCCGCGGCGTCCCGGCCGAGGCGGAGGTGGCGTAGATAGGCGTCTGCGTCGGAGACGACGACCAGCCCATCGTCGACCACCGTCCAATAGCGGACCCCCGAAGGTAGTTTCACCAGAAACGCCCGCATCGCATCCCCCCAAGGCCGGTGGCCGAATAACACAGGACTATCAGCACCCTGTGACGCCACAACCACAACAGCCCTTGAGAAGTCGGCGCAGCGCGACTACACGATGGCCCTATGCGACATCACGCCACGGTCCTCGGACCCCATGAGAACTCCTGTCGTGGTTGTAGAAGTTCATGTAGTTGGTGACGCCCCTTGTGAGCTCCGAGAGGTCTGCAAAGGTGTGACGGTAGTAGAACTCATGCTTGAAGATTGACCAGAACGACTCCGCCGTCGCGTGGTCGAAGCACGATCCGGTCTTGCCCATCGACCGGCGGATGCCGTGCCGGGCACAGAGTTCGGCCACGGTCTCTGCGGTGAATTGGGCTCCGCGATCGGTATGGAATATGACGCCGGCTACGGCATTTCCCCTAGTGAAGATGGCATCTCGCAGAGCCTGCTCAACGATAGAGGCGCGCATGTGCTTGGCGACGGAGAACCCGAGCACCCTTCCGGAGTGCTCGTCTCTGATCGCACAGAGATAGCACGGCCCCTCGCCGGTGGTCATGTAAGTGATGTCCGACGTCCACACGCGGTCCAGGCCACCCGGATCGAACTCGCGATTGACGAGGTCCTCGGGAAATGTTGCCTCGTGGTCTGAGACGGTGGTGATCACCTTGAAGCTCCGGGGAGAGATGCCTTCGATGCCCAGTGCTCTCATGCGGTCAGCTACCGTGTTCTCGCACACCTCCACGCCGGCCTCCTGTAGCTCCGCGGTGATCCTCGGTGACCCGTAGGTG
>JBMFXK010000614.1:0-1657 GCA_049964315.1 Clostridia bacterium
AGCCCAGACGATCGCTGACACTTCGGGATCCCATGCGCGCATGATAGAGAGACCCTCCTTCGGGCGTGGCCTGATGGGTTGACATCCCCATGTTTGGGGACCATCTCCATGACTGTGGGAGGGTATCGATTAGAATAGAGTCCGGTTGTGTGGTGTAAAAGTAGAGCGGCTGGAACATCGGGCTGGCAGTCGTTGGATGAGACCCATTCGGGGTGTCTAAATTTTCGACTCAGTCCCTATTGGTTTTCCCAATTGTGGCGCCCTGGGGGGTCGGCTTCATCTCGACCACGCCACCAAGGGTGCAGACAGCCGCGAGGTTGCCGAGTCCGGGCCGAGACGAGGCTTGCGGGGAGAGTGTCAGCGTGTGCCAACGCTGCTTGAGTCCGATGCGTGACCGCTTGCGATTGGGGGAAAAGCGGGGTATTGGTCCCTGGGACCCGACGTACTTCAAGCGGGACCCGACGTGGGAGGAACTGCGCCAGGACCTGTTGGAACAAGAGACCGCATGTGACCGCCTCCCCTCCGGACTGGAACACCTTGATCCGAGTGGCCGACACGCTCGCCAAGCGTACTGGGAGCAGGTGCGCCACGACCCGATCGTCAACATCGAACGAGCTCTTCCCCGGGTGGCCTACGACGTGACAGTCTTTCTTTATCTGGTGAGGCTCATTGATGAGCTGGCCTGCGACGACCCCCGAAAGTCCGTCTACCGTCTAGCGGTGGCGAAAGGGTTTCTACCGAACTCGCCACTCTGAACCTGCCGCGCCAGGTCATGCCCGTCAGGTCATGGGTGCAGAAGTCTTCGGTTTTGATGGCGACCCCTTTGCACCGTGGCGGCTTTCGCCAATGCAGGATGGAGCGAGCTGTGCCGTTTTGTGCGGCTGGGACGCGCCTCCCAAGTGACCCGACGCCCCTGGGACGGGCCCGACTCGTAGCACTGGCAGGAGGTAGGCTCCCCGTGAGGCGGGACGCTACTCGTGTTCGACCGGGGTGGATTGCTCAGACAAGGAGTGGCCCCTCCGCAGGTGGCCCGGCCTCCATCTCGGCCACAAACCCTGGTCCAATGCCGCCCGGGCTTTACTCATTCAGCTGCTCCAGGACCAGAATCCGCCGGCGATGGATCCCCGCCGCCACCCACTTGGGGTGAAGAGTATCGAAAAGGCGTCTAGGTCGATCGAGTGCGGGTCCCACGGCGGTGGGGTAGCCGCCGCACTCGGCGATCCAGGGCCATGTCCGAACCAGGTAACGCCACAGCGGTCCTTCATCGGGGTCCTCCAGGACAGCACTCAGCTCATGGTCATGGTCCATACCATCATCCCCTCGGGACTGCGTGGGGTCGTCTATAGTTCCCCGCCCGTGCCTCGGCGGCTCTTCCGCTATGCCTAAGCGCTGTAGCAGGGCATAAACGTCGTGTCGGTCCACCACGCCAAGGTCAGCGAGCGAGCCCCTCAGCGGCTCGTCCTCCATGTCCCAGCTGCTCTCTGGCTCTTCGTCGCCGTGGTCTAGCGGTACCTTCACAGTTAGCAGAGGCCGAGGCGGGGACGCCAAGCGGGGCGCGGGGTTCCGTCCACGCCGGTGTAGTACCTACCGCGTGCCCGTCGTGTGATACGCGGCCAAACCAAAGTGCTCAAAGAGGCGCGCTTGCTCGGGCGTGCGT
>JBMFXK010000615.1:0-1654 GCA_049964315.1 Clostridia bacterium
CGTATCGTTCTCGCCGTCGACCAGGAACCGGACAAGGTGGCCTTGGGCACGGATAAAGCGCGGGACCTGGGGACGTCGCACGTCCGGTTTCTCGCACGTCCGGTCGAGAGCGCGTCGCTGCCGGCCGGGGCCTTCCCCGTTGTGTCCGTGGGACATGCCTCTCATCGCCTCCCTCGTGACACGGTCGCAGGCCTGCTGAGCACCTGGGCTGCCTCTGTAGGCTACGTGGCGCGTCTCTGGAGCGACAATCCCTGGGCGGGCGACAGGCCCTGGCAGCGTGCGCTGGCTGCTGTGATAGGACAATGGCAATCACGTCTGGGGGCGGAGAACCGGATCCCCGCCGGTTATGCCCGGTCGCGGGCCGCACGCACCGACGAGACCGTGCTGGCAGCGCACGGGCTTCGCTGCCTGAGCAAGTTCACACTCCCCACGCCCCATCGCTGGACGCCCGACAGCCTCATCGGGTTCGCCTATTCCACCTCGGTCCTGGCCCCCAGCGTGGTGGGAACGCGTCGCGAAGCATTCGAAGCAGGTTTTGGAGTTCGCGGTGGACGCCGATGGTGTGGCCAGCGAGATTCCGTTCGCCTATGAACTGTTCAGCCCGTAAGCCGGGTAGTCAAAGCTCCCGCCGCATGACCACACGTCCTTTGGGTGTCCGACGCGCCACCTCCCGGAATCCGGCCCGCGCAAACATGGACCGCGTGCCGGTATAGGACGCCGGCTGGCTGCGAGGCTTGGTATCGGGATCACCCGGTACCCCTTCTATCTCGGCCGCGCCGAGCGTCCGCGCCAGGTCCACCGCGTGCCGGATGAGGGCCGTAGCCACGCCGCGGCCGCGATGGCTGTCCACCACGAAGAGACACGGAATGACCCACGCGTCGTCGTGTCCCTCCACAGGCGCCGTGTCGCGGCCGCGGTTCAGCCTGGGATACTCGCGCCGCGGGCTCAGAGCGGCCCAGCCGACCGGCGTCTCCCCCTCATAGGCAATGACCCCGGTCGGATGCGGGGACTCGCGCACGAGGCGCTCGGCCCGCTCATGGGCCGTCCCCGGGGGCCGGACTTCCCCCTGGCGCCAGTAAAGGCACCAGCAGGATCGGTTGGGCCCCATCTGGCGTGCGAGGGTGACGAAGTCCGAGAACCGCCCGGGGGTGAGTGGAGCGACCGTCAATTTCATTAGGCCACCCGCTTACACCGGGTCGCGCCGGAGCACGCCGGTCAGGCAGTGCATGGAACCCCCTGCTTTTCGAATCTCATCCGTCGGGACCTCGATAACCTCTATGTGATGCTGTTCGAGTGCCCGGCGAGTGTCGGGGCTGCCGGCCGAAAGCACGACCCGGCCCGGAGCCAGGGCGACGGAGTTCAGACTCAGGTGGAACACTTCCTCCATGGTGGACAGCGGAATGAGCGAGACACCCAGATCCTGCAGGTCGGTGGCGAGATCGAACGGCATCTGCCACCGGTTGACCGCCATCACGCTGCGGTCAACCACGGCCATGATGCCGTCGAGGTGGAGCTGACTGAGGGGGACCGTACAGCGAAGGACATGCGAGATCCCCATGCGCCATAGCTGCTCCATCACCTGTTCGGCACCCTCGGAGTTGGTCCGGGTGCTGGTTCCGACGATGGCGATGTCAGCCGTCACCAGCATGGCGCT
>JBMFXK010000616.1:0-1654 GCA_049964315.1 Clostridia bacterium
CGTTTGTCGCGGGCCAGAACGACTTCGCGCCCGGCGGCGCGTGGAACCCGGATGCGCCCTGTCCCAGCGTGTCGGTGGGCGACGTCTTGGTCGACCCCGACGGCCATGCCTGGGAAGTGGCCCCGATCGGCTGGATGGCCCGCGGCCCCTTCACCCCTGCGGAGGTGTCTTCCTGATGTCCGGTTGGACAATTATCAAGGACGGGTGTGGCATTGCGCTCGTCGATCGAGAGGGCGTTCGCCACGGACCGTTGGACGACTTCAACGCCGTGCTGGATGTGCTCGGCCCGCTGACGCCGGCCACGGAGCTCGCGAGCGAGGCCGCCTTTCACGCGCTCGAAGCGCCCGTGCCGTCGCCCGGGGCGCCCCGCCCCCATGCCTACATCTGTTCGCCGTACGCCGCGCGCGACGGGGAGAGCATCGCGGACCACGTGCTCTGGGCCCGGGGCCTCTGCCGCCTCGCCTGGGACGACGGGTACTGGCCCGTGGCCCCGCACCTCTACGCACCCCAGTGGCTGCGGGATGAAGGCACGGAGCGGGCCTATGGGCTGAACTGGGGGCTCGGCCTGCTCCCGGCTTGCCGGGCGGTCTACGCCTTTTCGGACGACCAGCCTAGCGCCGGGATGCGCGAGGAGTTAGCCGAAGCGGACCGGCTCTCGCTGCCGCGTCGCTCGGTCTCCGCTCTGGAGATGGCGGCGGTCACCGCGCCCCTGCTCCGGTCGAGCCGGCTCCATCCGTAACGGGGTTCTGGCCACTGCTCAGTCCGCCGGCCGGCGGCTCTGGCCGTCCGGGTGGGCTCTTGGGAGGCATGGCCGATGGACGCTGAACCGCTCACGCTCGCCGTATCCCAGACCGTGCTCATTGCCTGCATCACGGAGCCTGCCCCGGTCCTCTTGGTGTCCGCGGCGGAGCTCCCGGCCGTCATCGTGGGCCGGGTGTTGTGCGTGTCCGGGCCGGTGCCCGATCATGCGTGCCGGCTCGTGGTCACGGCCCTCGCCGGTCGCGATCCCCTGGCGGTCTCGCTCATGCTCCTGACCACCTGCCGGGTCTGCGGCGGCCCTATTGCCCCCTATGACGCGCTGTGTGATCAGCGCTGCTTTAGCTGCTGGCTGGCCGCCCTGGAAGCCGAACCCCCTCGTCCCGCGGCGCCACTGTCGCTTCCCATACGCACCTACATCCTTCACCGTCGTTCCCGACCTCGCCCCGTTCGGGCCATGAACCTGCCCTAGTAGGGGACGGTCCGGTCCTGGACGGCGCGTCCGTCCCCCTGGAGGTGCCGGGATGTGGTTATTGCTGGCAGGGTCCCTCCTGGTGGCCCCGATTCTCTTGCGCCGCGTGCTGCGCCTGGTGATGACCGGCGTCGCCGTCCTCCTCGCCAGCCTGGCGGTTTGGCTCTTCTGGAGCCCAGCCGCGGCGTGGCACGTCATCGGGCCCGTCGTGCGGCCGGCGACTCTCGCGGTGAGCCGTCATCTGGACCGCGATCTCCATCTGTACACCCAGTGGGCGACACGCACGGCGCTGGGCACGCCCCCCGCCCCCCATCGCTAGCACGTTTCGAGGAGGTGCTTTGATGCACGACGACCGGCTGACAGGACTATCGGCCTGCCACCACGCGCCGCGGACGGGTTGTCGGTCTATCGCTTCGGCGGAGGAAC
>JBMFXK010000617.1:0-1637 GCA_049964315.1 Clostridia bacterium
GGCAGCGTGGTTCCCACATTCCAGGCCCAGATCCGGGCCGGAGGCCCGGTGACGGTGACCCATGCGGAGATGGTCCGCTACTTCATGACCGCCCGCGAGGCCGCGCAGCTGGTGATTCAGGCGGCGGCTATGGGACGCGGGGGCGAGATTTTCGTACTGGACATGGGCGAGCCCATCCGCATTCTCGATCTGGCCATGAACCTCATCCGGCTGTCGGGACTGACCCCCGGGCACGATATCGATATCGTGTTCACGGGAATCCGGCCGGGAGAGAAGCTTTATGAGGAACCGCTGACCCGGGAGGATCGGGCGGCAGCCAGCCGGCATCAGCGCATCTATATCGCCCGGGAAGCCCCCGTGAACGGGGACACCGTGCTGCAGGGCGCCGACACCTTGATGAGTCTGACGGAGGATGGGGCGCCTGAGCGTATCGTCCAGGCACTCCAGGCGCTGGTGCCGGAGTACCGGCCCAACCGCGACGCGTGGGTCGAGACCCTGCGCGGTCCGGGCCCCCGGCAGACGGGAGCGCTACATGCCGTGGAGCCCTGAGGCTACCGAACTGCGGCGCCGGCTCTTGTCGCGGGAGGCGGTGGTCGCTGTCGTGGGACTGGGCTATGTCGGCCTGCCGCTGGCGGTGGAACAGGCTCGGGCGGGCTTTTCGGTGATCGGCCTCGATGACAACGGGGTCAAGGTCGAGCAGGTGAACCGCGGCCAGAACTACATCCCGGACGTGGACGGCGAGGATCTGGAACGTCTCGTCCGTGCTGGCCGTCTCGTGGCCACCACGCACTATCCCGATCTGGCCCGCGCCGACGTGATGCTGGTCGCGGTGCCGACCCCGCTGACACCCAACAAGGAGCCCGATCTGTCCTACATCTTGTCGGTGGCAGACCGCCTGCGCGGCATCCTGCGTGCGGGTCAGCTGGTGGTGCTGGAGTCGACCACCTATCCTGGCACCACTGAGGACGTGCTGCGCCCGATTCTCGAGACGAGCGGTCTGCGGGTGGGCGAGGAGCTTTTTGTGGCGTACTCCCCGGAGCGGGTGGACCCCGGCAACCCGACCTATCAGACCCGCAACACCCCCAAGCTGGTGGGTGGGTCCACCGCCGTGTGCGGTGAGCTGGCGGCACTCTTCTACCGCCAGTCGCTGGCGGAGGTGGTGCAGGTGCAGTCCCCGGCCGTGGCGGAGATGGCGAAGGTGTTTGAGAACACCTATCGCGCTGTCAACATCGCTCTCGTGAACGAGATGGCGCTCTTGTCTGACCGGATGGGGCTCGACGTATGGGACGTCCTGGAGGCGGCCGGCACCAAGCCGTTTGGCATCCAGATTTTCCAGCCAGGGCCGGGTGTAGGCGGCCACTGCATCCCTTTGGATCCCTTTTACCTCGCGTGGAAAGCCCGCGAGTATGACTTTCCCACCCGCTTCATCGAACTGGCGGGCGAGATCAATCTGCGTATGCCGTATTTCGTAGCCGACAAGCTGCAGGCGGCGCTGAATGCCATGCGGAAGCCCTTGAATGGAGCGTCGGTGCTGCTGCTGGGCGTCGCCTACAAGAAGGACATCAACGATCCCCGCGAGTCGCCCGCGCTCAAGGTGCTGGAGCTGCTGGAGGAGCGTGGGGCGCAGGTGAGCTATC
>JBMFXK010000618.1:0-1634 GCA_049964315.1 Clostridia bacterium
TATGCCGCCCAGGGGTTTCGCATCGAACGCACGACCACGCTGAGTAACGGCAAAAGGGTGCCCTGCACTTTTGTGGGAAGCGGGCTGGGATAACCACCCATGGTGAGCCAGTTCAGGCAGCCTCCCGACGGAGCGTGGCCACGGGCGGACGCCTGAGTGCCGGATGGCGGTGGAAGAAGGCGGTCCAGCGGGATGGCGAAAGACGAAGGCAGCGCAGGTTGAGGATGGTCTGGGCGCCCAAGCGGCGCCAGCGTTTGCCCGCGCCCTTGGTGCGTTGGCAAACGACGGAGTTGCAGCCAGCCTCGACGATGCCGGAGGCGATGGGCAACCCCCGGGCAGCGAAGCGGGGATAGTCCATGCGTCCGGCCTTGGCGTGGGTGGAGAGGTACTCGAGAGCATTGGCCACGACCTTACTGTCGGTGGGGGTGGCAGGGGGGGAAAGCTTCCGCAAAGCGGCGAGTACGGGGTCCGGCCCGTGCTCCTTGAGCTGAACGCAGAGTGGTTCGGCCCAGGCGTGGGCGTCGAAGGTGCCGGAACCATACACCGCACTGGCCGCGTCCCATACATGTTGACTGGCGTGGATGTAGTCCAGGACCTCCACGCGCTCGACGCCAGGCTGATTGAAGGCGGCCAGGCGATTCCAGATCCAGGGGCTGCCGTCGCCAATCGCCACCACGGTGCGGATGGCGGGATGCCCCCATCCGGCCGTGCGTGCCAATGCCGCCAGCCGCGGAAAGAAGTCGTCGGCGCTGCCGGCAAACGCACAGTATGCCTTTTCCCCCACGACGAGCCGTGGATGGCCATCATCGGGATCGGGCTTGCAGGCCGGTCCCAAAGCGGCGACCACTCCGACCTTGACCTCGTGCCAATCCCCATCCGTAAAGGTCGTGGTGCCGTCGGCGCCGATCAGTAGCGTGTCGCTGGCTGGCGTGACGGGCGTGACGGGCACAACGGTCGTCGCGGCGATCTCCTCCGCTTCTGCGACCGCGCCGAGGGCCTCGGCCGTACGATAGACATCCGCTTCGGCCAACTCCGTCCCCAGGGTGTCGTTGATCGTCCCGGCAGCTGAGTCGAAGGAGACCTGCGCTGCCTGCATGGCGGCAATCCGGCTCAATGCCGGAGAGAGGGCCCCCGGGCCGACGCCCAAAGCGCTGTCGGCCGGAATCACGTGGGTCTGGCAGTGGCGGCAACGATAGTAGCCGCGGGTCCAGGCGTACGATCCGACCAATCCCACCAGGCAACGCCGCCGTGCTTCCCGCTCCATGCGGCGCCCACAGTGCGGGCAGAGGTGCGGTTCCTCCTCACAAGCGAGCACCCGCTCGACCAGGGCCCCCTCGACCATCCGGCCACCGACACGGCGCAATTCCTGTCGCACTGCCACTTCGATCGCGTCCAGGTCCAGGGCGTCGGGACCGCTCAGCGGCAGCTTCTCAAGGGTTCCGCGCACCATCTGTGCGACCTCCGCCACGATCGCCTCGCGCCGCGCGGTTACCATATCCTTATTGCCGATTCTCGCAGGGGTAGATAGACTGCTCACGCGTCCCTCTCCTTGGCCGGGTTGGTATCAGGGAGACCGGCCAAGGAAGGGGCGTTCTATTCCTTCGCCTCCAAATCCTGGTTCCAGTTAATGTTAA
>JBMFXK010000619.1:0-1620 GCA_049964315.1 Clostridia bacterium
TGGCTGCCTGCACTTCCCCGCCCGCGTTGGATCCCCAGGCGGTGATCATCTCGTGGTTGAGAGCGGCATTCAGGGCCTGCGGGTAATAGGGGGGGTGGTTGACACTCAGTTCCCGGCCAAGGCTGAACTGAAGGCCTTCCCGCACCGCGGCGGCGGCACGGGTCACGTTCTCGTTGCCGACCAGATTCAGCGTGCCCCGCTGATCATCTGGCCCCCAGCGCCCCCAGTTGGATTTGACCCCCAGCCGATCGGCCATGTCGCGTACCTGGTCTGGTGTCATCGCCTGTTTCACCGAATGCGGCCTCCTGTATCGCTGTTCCGGATTCCGAACTTGTTTACGGTTTCCGGAGAGAATGATATATTGTCTGATGCATGGGTAGGAGGGAAATGGCTGACAACGACTGCTCCAAGAGGTACGACGTCGTATGTATCGGCGGGGGCCTGGGGGGTTTGGCTGGAGCAGTACGCGCTCACGACATGGGAGCCAGGGTTCTCGTACTCGAGCGGTCCGAGATGGTGGGCGGGGTGGCCGCCTACAGCGGCGGCTGGTGCTGGGTGGGGGCGAACCATCTGGTAGCAGGCGACACGATCGATGCGACTGAGCAGTACCTGGACTACGTGCAGGGTGAGGGCCGCCCGGTCGACCGGCAGGCCCGGCGCACGTATCTGGAGAGGGCCGTGGAGGCCACGAGATGGTTCGTCGAGGCCGGTGTGCCGCTGAGCCTGGTCCGGAACGCCCCAGACCTGTACGCCCCCTGTCCGGGAGCTTCCGAGGAGGGCCGACTACTGGAGTGCTCGCTCTACGGACGCGAGCTGGGTGAGTGGCGCCGGCGACTTCGGCCGAGCGTCTATTACCGCACCGGGGTCAAGCGTGACGAGATCTATCACGAACTGGCGAGCGACATTGCCGGACGGCTGGCGTTGGCCGATCGACGCGCCGAAAGCGACTTCCTGACCCATGGAGTGGGCTTGGCCGGAGGTTTCGCCCGGGAGGCCTTGGTGAAGCGGAAAATCGAGTGCCGCCTGGATCATCGGGTCACGCAGCTGGTGTGGGACGGATCGCGCGTGACCGGAGTGATCGCTGAAGGTCCGTCCGGAACCCACCAGATCGGGGCCAGGCTCGGGGTTCTGATCGCCACCGGTGGATACGGGAACGCGTCGGACGCCGCGGAACTGGAGGATGTCCCAGAGTTCGTTGAGGCGGCCCCCCCTGTCGTAGATGGTGACGGTCTGGCGCTCGCCGAGACGGTGGGTGCGGCCGTCGTGCGAGGTGCCGATCCGTTCGTAGTGCTCGGCGTGCGTTTTGGCGACGAGGTCCACCCAGGGAGTGACGTGCCGCTGTACTCCCAGCTCCTCGAGAGCATCGGCTTCCCCCATTCGATGATTGTCAACGACCGGGGGATGCGATTCGGTGACGAGAGTTACTACGGAGCACTGATCCGCGGCATCAGGACCTTCGACGGTCGGTCGAAGCGGTGGGCCAATTACCCCTGTTGGCTCATCTTCGACGAGGAGTACCACCGGCGGTACCCCGTCGGGCCCTACTCGCCCGGAGCTGAATACCCGGTCGAAATCGTCCGACGGGAAACACTCGGCGAGTTGGCGATCGCCCTAGGCGTC
>JBMFXK010000620.1:0-1608 GCA_049964315.1 Clostridia bacterium
CCCGTCGATGCTGACCTGTACTTGCATCACCTCCCGGCCGGCCTGGGCGTCCCATCGCCGCACCGCCCAGATCTGGCGAGCGAAAGGATCGAGGCCAGTCCGCTGACAGACCTGGATGAAAAGCGCAAACTCATCGTCGGTCGAGCCCTTGGCGATGGTCCTTTTCAACAGGTCAAGGTCCAGGGACACGGACCCCTCATCGGGAGCGACCAGCTCGCCACTCATGCCGCCACCCCCGGCAGGATCGGGGCCGGCACCGGGAGCGCTCGCAACCGGGAACGTGCATTAGCCAGCCACATGAATGCCTGGTGCATCTCGCGGGAGGCATCCACCTCGAAGAAGCTGAACTCCCCATCTCCGCGCAGCAGGACGACGGCGGCGCCGTCAGCGGCCTCATTGGGTCCTCCCGCGATCTCCGTGGGCGGCCCACCGGCGGCCGGGTCGCCGTACTCCACGCGTTCAGGAGCCCACCGGTAGGCCGCGAGCTGGAGGGCCCAACTGTCGTGGTAGACGCCCCTCTCTGCGTCCGGCTGAGCCGTCGTCTTGAGGTCCAGCACCAGGCGACGCCCGGATACGTCCGCCAACCAGTCCGCGGTCCCGACGTAAACCCCAGCCTGGCGCACGCAGTATTCCGAGCGCACCGTGGAGGGCGCCCACGCATCCCAGAATCGCTCCAGGCCAGCGACGTAGCCGTCCAGGGAGCTAACGATCTCGTCCTCGCGCCCCGCCCACATCCTGGCGGTGCGCTCTGTGTCGATGAGGCCGACCACGAGGTCCCCGAGATCGACCACGGCGCCCCGGCACCATGCCTCGTTGACGGCGTGAAGGGCGGTGCCCATAGCCGCACGGGAGTCCCACACGCCCCGGTGGTGGCGGCGTAGACGCTCGACCGCCTGGTCCGGTGAGAGGTCAGCCCACTCATCCTGGTGGTGGACCGCGAAAAGCGCCGTTTCGCGTGCCGCCGCCCACGGCAGGCCCGGCTTTGCGAGCATGTCCCCGATGATCGTGGTGACGCTTGGCTCCGACCCAGGGATGCGCGCGTAGGGGCGCCCGCTCACTTGTTTCCCTCTCGGCCGCCGCTGGTGAACTGGTCCGGGCATACGCGGGCCAGCTCCACTGCGGGGACTCCATCGGGTCCGCAGTAACGGACGAGGGACCGGACGAGAGCATCGGCTAGCTCGTCGTGCCCGGTCCGGCGCAAGAAAGCGATCGTGGCTCCATGCTGCATGTGGGCTCCTTCGGTGGGCGAACATGTGAGCGGCGCGAGGCAGGTCCCGCGCCGGCAGTCAGTTCCGAGCGAAAGATGCCCAGGCGCGGGAGCGCAGGGGGCGGAACCCGCGCTCAACCGCGCCTGGGCGGCCGAGGAGCGCGAAGGGGAACGCGCTCGTCGGGATGCCGCCTCGAACCCACCGGGCGCCCGGCGACGATGCGCCGGACGTAGGGGCCACCCTGGCGGGGGAGGGGGCCGTGGACCCGGAGGGACGAGGCAGACCTGCCACCGGCCCAAGCGTCACCGCACTTGGCCCGTGCGCTCCCCGATGAAGCGCATCAGCGCCGCCTCGGAGACGCGAATCTGACGGCCCACCCTCACTGCCTCGATCTCGCCGG
>JBMFXK010000621.1:0-1606 GCA_049964315.1 Clostridia bacterium
ACGATCTGTCGACAGGTGAATCGACGCCGGTTGGAGTCGTAGGGGACCCGGACGGTCCGGTCGGAGAGCAGGTAGTGCTGGGTGTGGCCGAGGTCGTCGGTGAACTCGTGGGCGACGAAGGCGGAACGGGGCTCACGACGCTTCGTGTACTTGCGATAGGTGAGGACGTCGAAGCCGGAGAGGACGAGCTGTGCGAACAGCTTGGGCGACCAGCCTCCCCGGTCGAAGCACAAGGTGGGCCGGGCATCGGGACCGAGGAGGGATCGGACCTTGTCCACGGTGAGGGCCAGCTCGCCGGCCAGGGAGGCCCCCGGAGCGGACTGCCACACCAGCAGCCCGTCGCCGAACCGGTCGGTGATCCAGGTGTCCACCTCGGCCGGCATCGCTAGGCGAATCCTGGCCACATGGGCCTTGGGTATCTCCGCTCCTCCGTGGTAGGCGCGAACGTGCCCGTCGATGTAGAGCAGTCCGACTGCTTCGGGGTGGGCATCGACGTGGTGGTGAGCGAGCGCCATGACCAGTTCGTCCGCCCGGTGCTCACTGGCCAGCTCTGCTGTGCGGAACCGCAGGCGCTTGACCTCAGGCGCACGATCGAGTCCCAACAGGCGGCCCATGGCCACCGGGTCGAGCCGGGTGGCTCCTTCGGCCCGGGGCTCGCCAACCAGACACGAGAACACCACACAGAGGATGAGCGACCGCAGGCCGTAGAAGGCGGAACGGTGGATGCCTCTCACCTTGCGGCCTGCTCCATAGACCGCAGTTGCCGCCTCGAGGAGCCCGGTGGCTGCCAGTGCCGGCAAGATGAGCAACGAGCCCACCAGTGGAAGCGAGGCCCCTTCGCAGATCACCGGAGCTGCTTCGTCGAGAACCCCTCCGCACGCAGCTGCACGCTCCGTGGTGCGCTCTGCTGGCTTGGCCAGAGCCACCAGTTCGCCGGCCACTTCCACTTCCTCTGCTGCTGCCTCTTCTACTTCTTCTTCGTCGTCGGCCTGGAGGTCCAGGTCCGATGGCGCTGGCTGCATCGGGGTTGCCCCTGTTGCCCGCCGGACCGAAAAGGTGGAGACACCGGTCGCTGCTGCTACCTCGGCGAGCGTCTTGCCCGCATCACGCAGAGCCCGGATCTCAGCCACCTTCGCCTCGGTCAGCTTGGTGGGGCGTTTGGGGCCGTGGGGGATCGGGAGCAGCGCGCCCATGCCGCCATCTGTGTAGTCCTCCCGCCAACGCCAGATCGTCGTCTCGTTCACGCCGAAGGCGTCAGCGACATCACGCTGACGGCACAGTGCTGCATTCACCACCTGGACCGCGGCCAGCCGTCTGGCACCGGGGTCCGATGCATCCCAGCTCCACGTTGGCTGTCCCCACACGAAGATCCCACCGGAACCCGAGGTCTCCTCGGCGAATGCCACCCCATCGCCGATCATCACGGAACCGGCAGGAGCCAGAGGGAGTGGTTGCATCACCCCCAGTTTCGCAACGCCGGTCCCCATCGTCACAACCTCCTCCGAAAGTCCAGAACCTCTGCGCTAACTATATCATACTTTTTGCACCGAGAAGTGGATAGTTCCTGCTCAGGGGTCATCCCAGGGGACCTATGTCAGGAGTCCTG
>JBMFXK010000622.1:0-1603 GCA_049964315.1 Clostridia bacterium
ACCTGTAACCGCGCCGGGCGGATCGGGACCTGATCTGGGAGATTGCGCAGCGGGAGGGGATCGCCCAGTCCGCGGTCGTGCGCGACATGGTGGATGCTTGGCTCCAGGTCCATCCGCACTGGCAAAGCCGCGCCGACGACTTGCGGGCGCTCAGTGACCGCGCCCCGGGCACCACGTATTTCGGCCGCCGCTCCCGTCCTTAGGCAGCGGAGACGCCTGCCGGACGCCTCGAGCTGACCCCCGAGGCGTCCGCGCCGTGTCCCCGCTCGCCAAATCGCCCCGGCGATGCCACACTGCTGTCGACCGTTGCCTCCCGGAAACCCCTTTTCCACCACATCCCCGGACTTGATCAGTACGGCTGGTCCACCATGTGCCCCCCGCAGCGAAAGTACGGTGCCAGGCGCGCATTCAGATCCACGAGGGTCCACTCTTCCTCCCGGCTCCCGCGAGCCGCCTCGATGACCCGAAAGCGATCCCGGGTCCCCGGCGCAGCCATGACCCGAAACACGCCGACGCCGCCGTTTCCCCGCCATGGCTTCAGCACCCGGGCGGCACCGCTGTCGTAGTCATCCGGCATCGGGACCCAGACCGTCTCGTGAGCCCCCTTACCGGCCATCTTGAAGGAAGGCGGAAGCGGGTCCGCGAAGGGCCTGGTGCGATGAGCTCGGTCGGGGGCACGTCCGCACGGACGGCATCAGGATCTGTGCGGCAATGGATCGGGCCGCCCGGTCCTTTCCGGGGGGTAACCCTGTATGGCGGATCGGCCGTGCGCGTCGGAACCGCTGAATCATGGTGAAGACAGGGAGACCGCGTTCTTCGAATGGGGGCCGCTCCTGCTGTCGGTCGCGTGCGGCATGTCCGACCGCTGGCCTGACGCCGAGGACCTGGTCCAGGATGCGTGGCACCGGTGGCGCGCCACGCCCCAGGCCACGCGCCTGACCCGCCTGTGTACCTGGTGACGATGGTTACTCGACTTCCGGATGTTTACAACGTGGTGGACGACGAGCCCCTGCGCCGCTGCGAGCTCGCGACCCTGTTGGCCGAATCGGCCGGGCGGCGCTGGCTTCACCGCCGTCCGGGATTGATGGTGCCCCTGGCGGGCGCAGCAGCCCGCGCCCAGGCGCGCTCCCATCGGATCAGCAATCAGCGCTTCCCGGAGCCACGGGATGGCGGCCGCGCGTATCCTGCCGTCGAGAGGGCTGGCCCGCCGCCTGCGCCGCAGTGGGCTGACTGGCAGGACCGGCCTCGCCCACGAACCGCTCAGCCCTAACCCTCGCGGCGACTCACCCGCCATACGGCGGCCGCGAGAAGCAGCAGGGACAGTGCCAGCAGCCAGGTGCCCTCGATGGGCTGGAACAGTCCGAAACGGCTCGCCGGCTGGTACACCGTCCAGAGCTTAAAGCCGTGCCTCACGAGGTAGCCCACGATGGGCGACGCGCTCTGGAGTCCGCCGCCCGCCCCCTGACTCGTCGAGAAGTGAACGCCCAAGGACCCCACCTGCAGGCGGACCTGGTGGTGGAGGATCCGGCTGACCGTGGCCAGGGTGACGGGCCTGCCGTGGCGCAGCCACTGCTGCGACAAGATCCATGCCAACGGCCCTACT
>JBMFXK010000623.1:0-1602 GCA_049964315.1 Clostridia bacterium
TCCACACCGACGAAACCCCGGACCCCGAGTTTTCCGACACCGTGACCCTTGACCTCTCCACCCTGGAGCCGTCGCTGGCAGGCCCCAAGCGTCCCCAGGATCGGGTGCCGCTTTCAGCCATGCAGCAGACGTTCCGGGAGGCGCTCACCGCGCCGGTGAGTGCGCGCGGATTCGGGCTCAGCCCCGACCATGCCCGCAGCATGGTGGCGGTGGAGAACGCCCGGGGTGAGAAGTCCGAGCTTCGCGACGGCTCGGTCGTGATTGCTGCCATCACGAGCTGCACCAACACGTCCAATCCGAGCGTCATGCTGGGGGCTGGACTGCTGGCCCGAAAAGCGGTCGAGCGTGGTCTGAAGGTCCCGCCGTACGTGAAGACCAGCCTCGCGCCCGGTTCACGCACGGTGCGGGAGTACCTGGCCAAGAGCGGCCTCAACGCGGCCCTCGACGCCCTCGGCTTTCAGGTGGTCGGCTTCGGCTGCACCACGTGCATCGGAAACTCCGGCCCGCTTCCGGACGAAGTGGCGCAGGCCGTCCAGGACGGCGACCTGACCGTCGCCGCCGTGCTGAGCGGCAACCG
This sequence comes from Clostridia bacterium, assembly GCA_049964315.1. Lineage (GTDB taxonomy): Bacteria > Bacillota > Sulfobacillia > Sulfobacillales > JAIMBI01 > JAKATP01. Next base: position 578 of record JBMFXK010000623.1, read on the forward strand.
GAACTTTGAGGGCCGGATCCATCCGCTCGTGAAGGCCAACTACCTGGCCTCTCCGCCGCTGGTCGTGGCCTACGCCCTGGCCGGCACGGTGGATATCGACCTGACCCACGACCCGATCGGACTGGGATCCGACGGCGAGGCGGTGTACCTCCGGGACATCTGGCCCAAGCCCGAAGAGATTCAGACCCTCATCGACGAGGACATCGACGCGGCCATGTTCCGGCACGAATACGGCCAGGTGTTCACGGCCAATGAGGAGTGGAACCAGATCTCGTCGCCGAAGGCCGACCTCTACCAGTGGGACCCGGATTCCACCTATATCCGCCGGCCGCCGTTCTTTGACGGATGGGAGCCGGGATCTCACGATCTCGAATCGGTCACGGGCGCACGCGTGCTGGCTTCCCTCGGGGATTCGGTCACCACCGACCATATCTCGCCTGCCGGGAACATCGCGCGGACCAGTCCAGCCGCACGTTACCTGACCGAGCGCGGGGTGGAGCCGCGCGACTTCAACACCTACGGTGCGCGGCGCGGCAACCATGAGGTGATGATGCGGGGCACGTTTGCCAACATCCGCATTCACAACTCCCTCACGCCGGAGGTGGAGGGCGGCGTCACCCGGGTCCTGCCCGGCGCCGATGTGATGTCCATCTACGACGCCGCCATGGCGTATGACGCGGCAGGGACCGAGCTCGTGGTGCTGGCCGGCAAGGAATACGGCACCGGCAGCTCCCGCGACTGGGCGGCCAAGGGACCGATGCTGCTCGGCGTCCGGGCTGTCATTGCCGAAAGCTTCGAGCGCATCCACCGCAGCAACCTGGTTGGGATGGGGGTGCTCCCCCTGCAGTTCGAGCCGGGAGAGACCCGCGACACGCTTGGTCTTACGGGTGAGGAACGGTTCAGCATCGCCATCCCGAATGACATCGCGCCGCTCGACACGGTGACGGTGAAGGCCGTCCGCGCCGACGGGACCGAGATCGCCTTCAAGACTACGGCCCGCCTCGACACGCCGGTGGATGTCGAGT
>JBMFXK010000624.1:0-1601 GCA_049964315.1 Clostridia bacterium
TGGGCCACCGCCAATGCCAGCTCCTGGGCCAGCACGGCACCGACCCCGGCAGTCTCCAGGCGGTCGACAAGACCGCGGTCGGGCCGTTCCGATCCGGTGGTGAGCGTCTGCAGGCGCTGATCCATCGTCCTTAGCATATCCACCACCTGGTCCCGGAACGGGTCCGGGGCCGGCTCCACCGGCGCCGGCGGTGAGGACGGGGGGGCCTGCTCCACGGGTGCTGGAACGGGAGTGGACGGCACGGGAACCGCCGCAGGCACGGCGGGCGGCTCGCCGCGGGGCCTGTCGCGCTTTCCCATGTCGGCCGCCACCAGCACCTGGTACCGGCGCTGCCAGAACCGCCACCAGACGTCGCGGGTGGGACCGGAAGAGAGGATGATGGCATCCTCACCCAGCTCCGCCTTGGCGCGGTAGAGCGCCACCTCGGCGCTGTCCCCGACGAAACGCTTCACGATCACAGGTTCACAACCCCCAAGGTCTTGACCGGAATTTCCGGGGACATCTCCGTGTAGTTCAGCACGCTGAGCTCCGGCGAGACGCGTTCGGTGAGCCGCTTAAAGCACAGCCGGACCAGCGGGGACACCAGTACGGCCGGCTTGGTACCGGCCGGAACCCGCTTCAACTGCTCGCCCAGGCTTTTCACGAGTCGCTGGGCCGACTCCGGGTTCAGATTCAAGTAACTGCCGGATTCTCCTTTTCCAATCCCATCGCGGATGCTGGCCTCCGCTTCCGGGACCAGTACCAGGATCTCGAGGGTCCCGTTCGCGAGGAGGCCCGGCAGGTGGAGCAGCCCAGCGCCTGGCGGCCCGCCTTGGTGAGCACGTCCACGTCCCGGGACGAGCGCACGTGGTCGGCCAGCTTCTCGAGAACGGGGGCAGATCTCGGATGGAGGCGCGCTCACGGAGCAGGTTCGACAGCACGCGCTGCGGCTCGCCCAGCGACAGCATCTCCGGCACCAGTTCCTGCACCACGGCCGGGTGGCGCTGGCGCACGTGATCCAGCAGGATCTGCACGTCCTGGCGTCCGGGAATCCCAAAGGCATGACGGCGCGCCACTTTGGCCAGATGGGTCGCCATCACCGATCCGGCGTCGATGACGGTGGCGCCGGCCAGCTCCGCCCGGTCCTTGGCGTGGGCCCAAATCCAGTACGCCGGGACCCCGAAAACGGGATCCGGGGTCGGGGTCCCGTCCACCGGAAGGTCGCGGGCCGCCATGGCGAAGTAGTAGCTGGACAGCACGTGTGCACGAGCGGCACCAGCGGCGTGAGGACGATGCTCCGGACGAGGATGACGGGCGTGGTGACAAGCGTCGGAATGGCGCACACTGAACATGGGTGCGGTCAGCACCAGACCGCTCACCCGCGACCCGACCAGGATAACGGTGTCGCTCTCCGCGTTGAGCGCCAGAGATAGTGTCATGAAACCCCCGAAAACCGTAAGGGTGCGAGCCACCCCCCGAGACAAAAAGCTTGCCGCCTCTCTATTCTCCGGAGGTGAGGACGGGCGGCCAAATTTATAAGGGGTTTATCCCCTGGCGAGTCCCATATCTAGTAGAGTCATTCCGAAGTCTAGGCATTGTGGGGATTCTTCGGTATCCTGGGG
>JBMFXK010000625.1:0-1597 GCA_049964315.1 Clostridia bacterium
GACCCCCCGCTTTTTCATTCCTGTCAACGACCGGCACGGTCATGAGCGTCTCCTAGGAGGATGCCGAGCGCTGATGTGACCACAAAGTCTCCGACACCACGGTCCGGGCCCGCCGCGACGCCTGGGTCCAGGCCGGAGTCTTCGACACACTGGTGGAGGAGGCGCTGGCGGCCTACGACCGCATTATCGGCCGCGATTTCTCCGACGTGGCGATCGACGGGAGCCTCCACAAAGCCCCCGCGCGCGGGGCCTGGTCGCCGAGATCGAGACGCTCTGGTTGGACCGGGGTTATGCCGCCGCCGCCCCCTTACAGCGCTTGGCAGCGCGCGGTCTGGACGACATCGTAGTCGCCAAGAAACGCCCCCGGGGCCGCGCGGTGGGTAAACACCCCCAGGGGCTGGGCTTACGCTGGCCCGTCGAGCGGACGAACGCCTGGCTGGCGAACTTCGGCCAGCTCCGGCGGAACACCGACCGCCGGACGCGGGACCGTCTGGCGCAATTTGCCTTGCCCGTGGCTTTCCTGCTCACGGCCAAGCTGGTCGACTGGTGCCACCGCTGGTGTCCTGGTGCCGTGCCTATCCGCTGAGGCTGTTAGTGCGAGCGATTCGACACCAGCCGTTGGCGGAGCTGGTCGCGATCCTGACACATCGTCTGGCCACCGATTCGGCGACCTTCGTCGGCGATAAGACACAAGACCGAAAAGGAGTCTCGGCTCTCCGGCTGAATCAGTTCAGTCGCCGCTACATCTTCCACCTCTTAGCCCGGGTCACGTCCTTCACCGAGGCTCATTCCGGCCAACCGGATCGCTTCGCGCAATATGTGAACCGCACTCTAAAGAACCCGTATGACATCGAGCATGTCTGGCCGGATAACTACGCGGCCTACCACAACCAGTTCGGTAGCGAGCAGGAGTTTCAGGACGCCCGAAATCATGTGGCAGCATTGCTCCTCCTCCCGGCCGATGTCAACCGGAGTCTTCAGGCAATGCCCTACTCGACGAAGGTCGCCCACTACGCGGGCCAAAATCTCTACGCGGCCAGTCTTGCCCCGGCGGTCTATGCACACCAGCCTCAATTTGAGGCACTGCGGAGCCACTATGACCTGGCCTTTCATCCGTACGCGACGTTCGGTCCCACGGAGCTTGGTGAGCGGCAATCCCTACTCCAGCGACTGGTTGATCTGGTGTGGGCATCAGACCGCTTAAGTGAGTTCATGGACGATGCGCCTGGCGGTGGGCGTTAGCCCAAACCTTGCATTAAGCTCCGGAGCGGGGTGCTGGGAGGGGACTCCGGAGGGAGTCTGCCCAGATCAGGGGGCCGGGAAAACACCGCGGCGCCGTGACGGGTGGCCCGACGTGGACGGCCCTGCGGATCCGCCGGGCGGCCCCCGGTTGACCGGGCACCAAGGCCAGACCCCCACAGCCCCCCAAGGGGGCTCCCGGGTCTTCTATGAGAGAGGGGCGGGGATCGGCTCAGCCGACGGCCGGGGCGGGTCTGGGCAGGCCGACGCAGCGGGCAAAGGCGGTGACCAGCGCCTCCGCCCACGGCCACGTGCGGGGAATCCGCAGGATCGTCCGCCGCCCCGACCGGATCCGCCG
>JBMFXK010000626.1:0-1597 GCA_049964315.1 Clostridia bacterium
GCCACAACCGTCAGATCGTCAACCCGACCCCGGCACCGGAACAGGCGATGGGCGGGTACAACGCCGCCAACGGGCCGAAGCAGCTCGGCGTCGGCGTGTACGCATCCGGCGTGACCCAGGCCACCGACGCCTTTCTAGTCCGGTCGGTCACTGTGCAGCAGGCTCCGCCCTGGAACGCGGCGACCTCCACCTGGTCCGGCAACGCCGCCAGCGTGACCATGCAGGTGGGATCCAGCACCACGGTGGCGGTGAACGTAAACGGGTCTACGTTGTTCCCACAGCTCTTTTCCGGCCTGCAGGCGTTCCACACCGCCCTCGGCCCGGGTCCCAGCGCCGTGCACGCGCTGATGCCTGCCCTGCAGAACGATCTACCGCGCTCACCACCGCCCGCACCCAGGTGGGCAGCACACGCGCGGTGGTGAACCAGCAGGCAAGCCAGCTCACGAGCCTGCAGCAGGATCTGCAGAAAAACCTGGCCACCGTGGCCGGCGCCAGCATGGCGGCCGTCACCACCCAGCTGGGCCAGGAGGAGACGGTGTGTCAGGCGGCGCTCTCCAGCGGCGCCCAGCTCCTGCCGCTCTCGCTGGCGAGCTTCCTGGCCCCTTAACGGCTCTGCTCCACCGCTCCCATTTCCCTGTGCTCTCATGCAGTAAACGGAGGACCATCTTGCAGATCGCGACACGCTTTTGGGGCACCCTGGATCTACCGGAGGAGGCGCTTATCACCATGACCCGGGAGATCCTCGGCTTTCCCCAGCACCGGCGCTTCATCCTGCTCCCCGACGGAACGGGGAGCCCCTTTCTCTATCTCCAATCCGCGGATGACCAGAACCTGGCCTTCGTGACCCTCGACCCCCTCCTCATTGACCCCGAGTACCTGGTCCCGCCGGAGGACGTGCCGGACCTGGGGAACCCGGAGGACTGGGCCGTCCTCGTGCTCTGCACCATCAACCGGACGGAGCGCGTCGCCACCGCCAATCTTCGCAGCCCCGTCATCATCAATCGCGTGAGTCGGGAAGGCGGTCAGGTGGTGCTCTCCGCCCGCTATTCCTTCCAGCACCCGCTCGTCCCGGAAGGAGTCTGAGTCATGCTGGTCCTGAGCCGCCGCGTCGGCGAGGCCGTGCTGATTGACGGGGAGCGCATCCGGGTCCGGATCCTGGAAGTTTCGGGCGACACGGTCCGGGTCGGCATCGACGCGGCCCGCGACATTCCGATCCTGCGCGAGGAGATCTTTCTGGCCGAGGCGGCCAACCGCGCCGCGGCCGATGCGCCGCTCCCGGGTGACCTCCCGGCCCTCGGCGCCGTCGCGCCGTCGCCTCCCCGGAACGGGAAGGAACCGCCGGGCTCTCCCAAATAGCCCGGCGGTCCTTCAGGTATCGAAAGCGCTCTCTTATGGTTAGCTGACGGCGTCGGGCTCCATCTGCTCGGCGACGATCTGGGTGATCTTGACGCCGAAGTTCTCGCCCACCACCACCGCCTCGCCCTTCGCGACCAGGCGGCCGTTCAGGTACAGGTCCACCGGCTCGGCGTACGCCTTGTCGAGCTCCAGCACCGCCCCCGGTCCCAGCTCCAGCACCTCGCGCACGGTCATCTGGGTC
>JBMFXK010000627.1:0-1593 GCA_049964315.1 Clostridia bacterium
CAAGCTGCGGGAGGTACGTGATGGATCACCTCATCGTCCAAATATGGTCGGGTTAAGCGTGCCACAGCGGCACGCGGGAGACAAATCGGCTAGCTCGCGGCGATGGCCGCAAATGCCCGATCGGCCGCCCGGAGCGTCTCTTCCACCACGTCCGCGTCATGGGCGGAGGAGACAAAGGCAGTCTCGTAGGGCGATGGCGGCCAGAACACGCCGGCTTCCAGGAGGGCGTGGAAAAACTGGCGGAACGCCGTCTGATCGGTGCGGCCCACCTCGTCGAAATTGGCCGGAGCCCGGTCGCTGAAGAACGCGGACAGCATGCCGCCCGCGGTCACGGTGCTGAGCGCGACTCCATGGTGCGCCGCCCGTTCCCGCAACCCGCGCGCCAGGGTGCTGGCGGTCTCCTCCAGCGGACCGTAGAACGGCGGGCCCCCCACCGTCTCCAGCTGCGCCCGCCCGGCCGCCATGCCCACCGGGTTGCCCGACAGGGTGCCGGCCTGGTACACCGGCCCCAGCGGCGCCACCAGCTCCATCAGGTCGCGGCGGCCCCCGTAGGCCGCTACGGGCATGCCGGCTCCGATGACTTTGGCGAGACAGGTGAGGTCGGGCCGGATGTCATAGCGCACCTGGGCGCCGCCCCAGGCGACGCGAAACCCGGTCATGACTTCATCCAGCACCAGCAGGGCGCCCGCCTCCGCCGTGACCTGACGCAGGCCCTCCAAAAAGCCGGGTACGGGCAGGATGGTGCCCATGTTGCCCGCCACCGGTTCCACAATCACCGCCGCAATGTCCCGGCCCCACTCGCGAAACGTCTGGCGCACCGCGTTCAGGTCATTGAACGGCAGCGTAAGCGTCAGTTCGGCCAGCCGGTCCGGAACCCCGGCCGAGTCCGGCACCCCGAATGTCGCCGCGCCGGAGCCGGCACGGATGAGGAGCGAGTCGTGGTGACCGTGATAGCAGCCGGTGAACTTCACCACCTTGGCGCGCCCGGTGGCGGCCCTGGCCACCCTCAGCGCCGACATGGTCGCCTCCGTGCCGGAATTGACCATACGCACCACCTCGAAACCGGGCAGGGCCGCACACACAATCTCCGCCAGCTGCACTTCGGCCACGGTCGGCGCTCCGAAAGAGAGCCCCCGACCCGCAGCGTCCACGGCGGCTCCAACCACGGCCGGATGGGCATGGCCCAGCAGCAGGGGCCCGTAGCTCATCACGTAGTCAATCAGCGTACGCCCGTCTTCGGTCTCGATGCGGGCGCCGTGCCCGGAGCGGACCATGAAGGGCTCGCCCCCCACTCCCCGGAACGAGCGCACCGGGCTGTTGACCCCGCCCGGAATCACCCGACGCGCCCTCTCCCACCATTCTGCTGCGGTCGTGTCCACGCTCTCTCGCCTCCGTGATGCCGGATGTACGGCGACTCCCGGGTCCGACTTTGCCCTAGACGTTGAAACGAAAGTTGACCACGTCGCCGTCCTGCATGATGTAGTCTTTGCCTTCCATCCGGACGGTTCCGCGCTCGCGCGCCGCGGCCATCGAGCCTGCGGCGTCGAGATCCGCGTAAGCCACGACCTCGGCGCGGATAAAGCCCCGTTCGAT
>JBMFXK010000628.1:0-1587 GCA_049964315.1 Clostridia bacterium
CCGCGCCGTTCTAAAATCCTGATGCCCGCGGGCGGGACGTGCGGAAGCTAAGACCCAAAGACAGTGCACCAGGATGCGGCCACGCTGCCGGCCTGCCCGCCAGCCGGGCCGTTCCCGTGCGACCCACATCCGGTGAGCGCTCCCCGGTCCCGCAGCGCCGACAGGAGCGCTGGGCACAGATCCGGGTGCTCGCCGCCGAGGGCCACCGTGTGAGTGCCATCGCCCGCCAGCTGCACCTGGCGGGGCGACGGTCCGCCGGTATGCGACCGCGCACCACGCCCGCCGACTCGTACCCGGCCGGCGCGCCCGATCGCCTGGGCGGACCGGCTGGAGACCTTGTGAACCACGGGGAACGCGACGCGGCAACCCTATTCCGCGTGGTGCAGGTCGACGGCTACTCGGGCAGGGCGTCCACGGTGCATCGGTGGATGCGCCGCCACCGCCGCCACCCCAAGCGGGATCCGCACCACCACGGCGACTCCCCGGAACGCTCTCCGTCGGCCGGCGTGGCACTGCCTCCAACGCGCCCCGGAGTGGTCGCGACAGACTGCGCGCAACCTGACAACCGTCTTGCAGGATCCGGTCGCCCGGGAAGCCTATACCTTGGCGCATTTGTTCCGGACCTTGGTGAATTACCGGCGACCGGCCGCGCTGGAGCCCTGGTTATGGCGCACGGAGAGGAGTGGGCTGCCGGCCTTCCAGCGGTTTGTCGCCGGGCTCCGGCGCGACCAGGCCGCGGTCACCGCCGCCCTACACATCCGGGGAACCAAGGGCCCACCCAAGACTTTCACCACAAGATTAAGCGGCGGAAACGCCTGATGTATGGCCGAGCCCAGTTTGACCTCTTGCGGGCGGGATTTTCCACGCCCCCGGCTAACCTACGGCTAACCCCGGGCGGCGCGCCGTCATCCGGTGCCCGGACGGGTCGACACCCCGCGCGACCTCTCGTGTCGAATTCCGGAAGTGCAACTCCAACCTCTTTGGGGCAGCCTGTGGCTTCATCGCCAAACGCGCGCCAGACCCCGGTGATCCTGGCTGATTCGGGGGACTCCAATCCGGCCTTTACACCATCGTATGGGGCATGGGCCCCGAGCCGGTCATTGGCTGGCCGGCACGATGTCAACATAGCCGCCCACTCCGTTTTGGCCCGCCGCATCCGACTCATCGCCGGCCCCGGTTCCTCCAGACCCGAAAAACCCAGCAGCCCCTCCCGGAGTCGCGATGGAAACCTCCACGCCCGTGACGGTTTCGGTGGATCCGGCTCCCGCCTGTCCCTCGATGCCCTCCGCCGACGACGACACGCTGTAGCTTCCACCGGTGGAGACCGGCGTGCCGTTGGAGGTGTTTGGCTCACCCCCAACGCCGCCCCCTGCGGAGACCACGGGGCTTTCCCCGTCAAAGGCGACCGAAGAGGTGCCCCCCGTGGCCCCGTTGGGAGGGGCGATGTACGTCGTTCCGGACCCAGGGGATCCGGCGCCTCCCGCCCCGACGATGACGGTCAGCACGTCGCCTGGCGATACCGGGACGAACACTAAAGTGGACCCCTCTGTCAAGACAGCCGATCGGGCTCTCGTCGTCCCACTCTCC
>JBMFXK010000629.1:0-1576 GCA_049964315.1 Clostridia bacterium
AGCCCGACCTCCTGCTTGGCGTTCTCGTAGGAGTTCCGCTCGATCAGGGGCCGGCGGTGCGCGATCTGGGCCAGTTCGTCCAGGCTGGCGTTCTCGGGCGCGCTCAGGACGTACTGCTTCACATCGTCCCGTCCGGTAGGCCCAGACGGGCGCTCCAGCAGGAGCCAGACCGGCTCCGGCGCTTCGTCGGTGCCGTCCGTGCCGAGGACGGCCCGCAGGGCGCTGAACTCCCGGATCAGGGGATTCCCATCTGTGCCATCGCGGTAGGCGATGGGGTGCCACTCGGCCTCGGGTACCGCAGCGCGGATCTGGTCGGCGGTGTGGAGGTGCGGCTTGGCGGGCTGGCCCACCGGGGGCCGGCCGCGGCCGGAGTACGGCGGCGGCGGCACCGCGGGGAGCCACGGTTGCCCTGGCAGCCAGAAGGCCGTCGTCGACTTCACGCCCAGGCAGAACGGCAGTTGGCGCGCCCGTAGTTCACGGATGAAGTGGCGGTCGGAATACCCGGCGTCGGCGAAGATCGTGCCGCAGTGAAGGCCCCATTGCAGTACGCGATCGAGCAGGGTCAGGGCGATTTGGGGTTTGGTCGCGAATGCGTGGTCGGCCGGAATGCGGGCCCCTTCTCGGCGTTCGGAGTCGTCCAGCCAGACCTGGGGCAGATACATCTGTCCCAGCAGGGGCAGGCCAAAGTCGTCGGTGACGCCGTGGAGTGTCACGACCACCTGCGCGTTGTCGACCTTGCCCAGCGCCCCGACGTACTGGCGCGCCACGCCGACGCTCAGCTTGCCCTTCTTCCCCCACCCGACCTCGTCGATGATGATGTCCAGCGTCGCGCCGCCCTGCCCGGCTTGATCGAGGGCATCGCCAACCCGGGCCCGGTCCAATGCCTCGGCCGACCACGGCGAGCGGACCAGGAAGTCCCACACCCCCTGCTGACGCGCGCCAGGCACGGCGGCCTCGATGGTCTCCCCGTTCTTGCGCTTCAGGTTGCTGAGGAGGCCCGTCAGGTAGCGCTGGGCCTGCAGAAGCGTGTCGGCGCGACCGAACACCGGCCGGAAGGTCTCGAGGTACGAGGCGAGTTGCTCCGGCGGCGTCATCGCCACGGAACCGAAGACGAATGGCTCCAGCTTGCGGCGCGTATCGCGAGGCCTCTCCGGCCGCGGCCCGAACCGCAGCCGACGCACCTCTTCCTCGCGCCACAGGCGCGCCCAGTTCTCTCGCTGCCGCCGTTCCTCTTCCTCGTCCACGGGGCTCCACTTCGCGATCCGCATGGGAACTCATGGGAGTAGCCCGGGGTGAACTTTCAGAACCCTTTTGTGCTACCTCTTTTGAGTGCCGCTTGCACTACATCATCCCATCGCTGTGGGTAGTACTATGCCGCCTATCACCCGCTGTTCGCGGCGTACGTGCGGGGGGCCGTGGAGTGAGCCGGCGCCCGCGGTCAGGCCAGCGTATTTCGAATGGCCATCTGCGCCGGAGTGCTCGTGCACCCCGTACGTCGGGCGGGTGCACCGGCCAGCCGAAGGAGGCAGCGGGCCCGGGGCGTGTCCCCTGGGTTGGCGCCGCAGCCCTGACGCGA
>JBMFXK010000630.1:0-1568 GCA_049964315.1 Clostridia bacterium
TCGCGGATGATCACCACATCCATGCCGGGATGCTTGGTGGCGACGTAGGGCGCATACGACGGGCATGGCCGGACGTTGGCGAACAGCCCAAGCGTCTTCCGCACCGTGACGTTCAAACTCTTGAACCCGCCTCCCTGGGGGGTAGTGATGGGGGCCTTGAGGAACACCTTGGTCCGTCGCAGGCTGTCCCAGGCACCTGGCTCGATTCCTGAAGTGACCCCCTTCCGGTAAACGGAATCTCCGATCGTGATCAGCTCTATCTCCAGATCGGCGCCTGCGGCGGTGATGACCCGCAGGGTGGCCTCCATGATCTCTGGGCCGATGCCATCGCCGTAGGCGACGGTGATGGGAATCGGGTGTGTCGTGTCAGCAGTCAAATTGACCTCCTTCAACGGGGCAAAGGCGGGGTGAGAGGTGGTGATGCTTACCTGGCGCCATCGAAGCGAGGGCGCGGGCCCGCCTGCAGCGGTCCGCCCCCGGCAACGTCGCCTGTGTGCCGGGCGAGCCGGGCGCGCCGAAAGATTCAGCCGCCTTCACCGCACGATCTGGGCGGGCCTTGCATGGCCCCCGCCGCAAACTTTTACTGGGCAGAGTCTTCAACCGGGTAGCCGCCACGTTGCATGGTGCGGCCGATCGCCCACCCACGACGCTAGGGGACTGCCGTCTTCAGGGCGCCTCCGCGGCCACTGACGCGCTGCCCGAGCATGGGGGAAGAGCGCCGTGCCCCAGCCTTCTCTTCGGGCTGGCGGGCTCGCCGCGACCCTGGTGGCCGCCGAGCCATCATCCGACCCGATCGTATGCTCCACAACTCATGAATTATAGACCATACTCTGCCTTCTGTGGCAGGCCCTCATGAGGCGCAGATGGGTTCCTGCCGCCGGCTGGTGGCGGGAACTTCCGGGCGGCACGCTGGCACCGCCTGCGAACCGAAAGCCCCGGAGGGCACGGGCCGCGCTGCCGCCCGGGGCACACGGTCCGGGCGTCCGGACTTGGTCTACCCGGAGCCAGCAGACTGCCCCGGCGGAGACAGAGCGGGGACTCCCGGCGGTCCACCTCCGCTCGCCGCCCCGGAAATCTCCGGAGTCGTAGACGACTCCAAACGGACACTGACTTGTGTATGCCGGTGCCGCTTTGTCAGTGGCCCTGGTCGGGAAGGGCGGATTTGCCAGTGAACTTCCCGTGGGGGTCCCCCGGTGACCGTTTGGTATTGGAAGACGAGGCGTACGCCGGGTGCGACATGCGCTGATGGCCGCTAGTGTTCGCCGGGTAGGGTGTCATCCAAATTCGTGCAGCTGGATTGGAGGGCTGAGAGTCGCATGACCAGCGGCGAGAAGGGCACAGTCAACTGACCCACTGCAAGGCGGGCTCTGCCGGCCACGAAGGTGGTGGTCAGCCGGTGGTCGCGGGAACCGTGGTGCGAAGCCTCCCGGTCGGGGTGGATGGGTCGGACCGTGAGCGGGCCAGGACTCCAGACCGATGTGGTCGGGCTTCGGGCTGTCTCCCTCCGGGGAAACCTGTCATCTCTGCGCCGCGCCAGGGCGGCATGGAGCGATACGGCAACGGCTCGG
>JBMFXK010000631.1:0-1561 GCA_049964315.1 Clostridia bacterium
CAGGGCTCAAACCCGCGCGGGGCGCGGGATCGGATTAACTGAAAAGGCTCCTAGACATCAGGTGCCGGATGAAGGCGCTGCCGTCCCGGGAAACGGCACGATCGGGCTCGGATTCAGGTGGGCGGGGACGTCGTGATGGTCGACCCACCGGGTCACCGTGGGGGCGACGGCGGAGAAGCCCCAGTTCAGCAGGTTCTGGGAGTCCTGGTACGCCACTGGAAAGCTGGGCCCGTGCAGCACCACACCCACCAGGGTTACGGGAACCCCGTCAACCATGCGCTTGGACGCAAACACGACGCAGCCCATCGACTCCGACGTCCACCCCGTTTTGAGCCCCAGCGAATAGGGGTCCCGCCACACCATGCCGTTGATGTTGGTGACGATCGGATTCTCGGGCAAAGACGTCTGCCGCGTCACGAAGATGGGCGCCAGGATGGGCGAATTGAGGTCCAGCTCGGCGAGATGCGCGAGGTCAATGGCGGAGGACTCCGAGCCGGGCGAGATACCGTCCGGGTCGGCATACTGGGTGTGGTCAAGACCCAGGTGACGGGCAATCGCGTTCATGAGCGCCACAAATCGGCTCTCATGGCCCGCCGCGGCCTCGGACAGTGCCACCGCGGCATTGTTGGCCGAGCGCAGGATCATGCCCACCAGCAGCTGGTGTACGGTGAACTGGTTGCCGGGCTGCATGAACATTTCGGAGCCGCCGGTGGAGGCGGCGTTGTCGGAGATGGTGACGAGCTGGTTCATGGGCAGGGAGGCCTGCACCAGGTACGCGGTCATGAGCTTGGTGGTGGAGCCGACCGGGCCTTCCTGGTACGGATGCAGCGCCCACAGCGGTTTTGGCTGTCCGTACACCATTAGGATCCCGTCTGGTTCCTGAATCGGGGGAATCGGCAGGGAGGTGGCCGTAGTCCAGGTGTCCAGGACGCGCGGGTGGGCGAGGTTCTGCGCCGACCGTGCCGCGGGAGGAGGCGGGTCGGCCGCCGCCGGCTGCCCAGGCCGGTACAGCAGCACGGAAAAGATCACGGCGAGCGCGAACAGGATCATGTAAAAGCGCGGTTTCGGTCGAAAGCGGCGACGACGCATGTCATCCTACCTTGCTGCTTGCTGCCGGGCTGAATCTACGGCGCTCTTCCCGATCGAGGACGAGCCATCAACGTCAGATTGTATTGTATCGAGCGATTGCGTACGCAATGAAATTTTAGTAACCGACCCGGGGGTTGATGGAACCATTCCCGACCGGCCGCACCGATCATAAGCCGGATGGCGCAGGTTGCCAGGCTCGATTTCAGCCAAGAGTGAGGATCTCTTGACATTGCTTCGTTAGACTGGGTAGAGGTGAGACTAGGCTCAAAACGCTTTTGGAGGGGACATCGTGCGGATTTTGGTGTTGGGAGCGGATGGATACCTTGGATGGCCCACCGCTCTATATCTGTCGGCGCGCGGGCACGAGGTGGGGCTCGTGGACAATTTCGTCCGCCGGCAGTACGACTACGAACTGGGCGTGGAGAGCCTGGTCCCCATTGCGAGCCTGCACGCGCGCGTCGCGGCGTGGCAG
>JBMFXK010000632.1:0-1557 GCA_049964315.1 Clostridia bacterium
CATCGTGACCGATCGCACGATGATCCTGCGGGTTCTGGGGCCGGGCGAGACCGAAACCTTGGTTACGCTTCCGGGATGGCCCAGCCTGTAGCGGTAGGGTATCGGGCTGCCCCACTGTCGGGCGGGTGCCTGATCGACGCCGCGGGGGTCGGCCCTGATCGTATGAATTCCCGAGGCCGGGGTGCCTCACGTCGGCGTGGGCCTTTCGGCCCCGTAGGGGTACGGCCGCCGGGTGCCGTATCCGAGCTTTCTGCGCGTGCGTCCGTGAGCGCATCGCAGGACCGCAAAACGGCGTGTCCGTGTTCCGCCGTCCGCTGGGAAGGGGTGGCTCTACGACGACGGGAGTATCCAGGCGTTTTAGGCGGAGCAGCAGCTCTTGCTCGCACCCCTCCCCCTCCCGATCGCCCAGGTGCTGTCGAAAGGGGCGGGCCGACGGTGGATCCGACATGGGCCCCACGCCGGCATCCAGGATTGTCCGGATCCGCGCTACGAGGGTTTCATCGAGCTGGTTCGTGTTGACCTACCAGTCCATGACGGCGTGCCGGGCTCCGAGCACACGCCGTATCCAGCAGTCGAGTGACCTGCCGTGCGGCTGTACCCGATAGGGCGTACGCCTCAATCAGCTTTACGAGGCGCGGCTGGCGTCCGATGCGCAGGAGCGCCGATGAGGATCGGGGATACTCTTTTTGCATAAGCACAAATGCTATACTCCTGACGCGGCTCGTTTATCGGGCGGTGGTCTACGGTCCATGGCGTGGGAATAAGACAACGGGGAAGGGGGAGGGGTGGCCATGGCTCGCCGACACGTGTCGACTCCGAGGGCGAGCACCCCATCCCGCATCGCTATCACGGTCTCGTTATGCCCGGTCCCTGATGACCGCGCGCTCGAGGACCTCGCCGCCGTGCTACGGACTCTCCTCAATCAGACGACGGTCAGTCGAGGAGGCTTTGCCCGCACCTCTCCCGAATAGACGGAAGGGGAGGGGCCCGTCATGAGCCTCCGCGCGGCGCTGTACAAGCGCGTGTCCAGTCAAGCCCAAGTTAAAGAGGGCTACTCGCTGGCCTTTCAAGAAGAGATTATGCGGGACTACTGTGCCCGGCAGGGGCTCTCTGTCGTCCGCGTCTACGAAGACGGGGGCCGGACCGGCTCCAACACTGAACGAGCTGGCCTTCAGGCGCTGGTCGGTGACGCCAAGCAACGCGCTTTTGATGTGGTGTTGATTTTCCGGGTCGACCGGTTTAGCCGCGACCCTTTGGACTTGTTGTACTTGGTGCAGGAGCTCAATCGGAGAAGCATCACGTTGAAGTCGGTGACGGAGGCTGTAGACGCCAGCGATCCGGCCGGGGAGCTCATGCTCACGATCCTCGGCGCCATTGGCAAGTTCGTCCGCGCCAATATCCTTCAGAACGCCATTTTAGGGAAGCGCAAGCGCGCCGAAGCGGGCCGCTATACGGGAGGGGCCCTCCCGTTCGGCTATGCGGCAACCGCGGAAGGCCAACTGGTACCGAATGACGAGCCGTGGGGAGGCGGCCACACCGCCGCCGAAATCGTGTCCC
>JBMFXK010000633.1:0-1557 GCA_049964315.1 Clostridia bacterium
GCAGGGCGGTGATCGCGGCCTCGGGTTCGGCATCGAGCGTCTCCTGCAGCTCCAGGCGCAGGTTGTACGCGCGCCCGACCGTCCGGTAGCGCGGCAGAATCTGCGCCAGGCGCGCCTGTTGCGAGCGTGTCAGGTCGGAGGGGTTGCGCAGCAGTAGCCAGCGGCTCTTCTTCAATCCGGGCGAAGTGCGCTGCTCCTCACGGCGGACCTCGTCTACGGCCTTCTGCATGTGCGAGACGACGTGGTACTTGTCGAACACGATCTCGGCGTTGGGAAACTGCTCAGCGGCGCCCTTCTCGTAGCCAGCGTTCATGTCCATGGTGATGAAGGCGATGCGCGCCGGGTCGCCACCGTGCACCCGAAGCTCGCGAGCAAACTCCTCGAGCACCTGGGCACCCCGCCCCTGCGTGGCGAACAGCACGTCGTGCGTATCCTGATCGCTCACCACCGAGACGTAGCGGTGGCCCTTGTGGATAGCCTTCTCGTCGATGGCGATGGCCGTGACATGGTCCATCCGAATGCGCCGACGCCAGATGCTGACCCAGCGGCCGACCACACGCTCGACGCGGTGGCGGCCGATGTGGAGTTTCATCGCCACCTGGACGACGGGCATCTCCTTGGCCAGGTCGAGCATGCGGAACTCGGCGTCGTAGGTGAACCCCGACTTGGGCGGTGCCCATGGGGTAGCCACGGACACGACGCCATGCTCGGGGCAGTTCACCCGCGGCGTCCTGGCGTGCAAGAAGACCCGGTAGTCGAACATGGGCAAGTGCTCCCACACGCGATCTTGGCGGACGTCATAGACCTTGGCTGGCTTGCGGCACGCCGGGCACGGCAGGTCGCCCGGCTGCACTTCCAGGCGCACGTCCACGCGGCCGCGCACCCGCGACAGCGCCAGATCCTGGGCCAACTCTTCGGGCGCTCGATCGGTCACCTTGACCTCGGCAATCCGCCAGAAGCTCGGCAGTTTGAGCACGACCTCCAGCACAGGGTCGTGACGAAAGCGGTGTTCTTCGGAATCGGACATGGGCGCCTCCAAGACCAGTGGCCAGCCACCGGATGTTACCCCCGGGCGGCGCGGGCGAACAGGCCAAGCCCTCCGGGTTCGTGCCTCAGCCTGTTCGCCCCCACCGCCCGGGGGTCCTTGCAGTTAGCCGGCCACCGGCCCCCCTTGACGCCCCGCCTTCACTCAATCCGTCCAAGGGGCGAAATTGAACGCGTGCAGGCCGATCGTGCCCAGGTTGGAGGCGACGTAGAAGTACGGCCCGCTGTCCCACGGCCCGCTGTGGATCCAGCGCAGCGTGAGCAGTTCGGCCGCCCCTCCGACCACAACCCAGGCGACGAACGCCGCGATGAGGTCACCCAAGCCGGCTTACCCCCTCATCCGCCTGGTTTCAGGCCGGAAGGATGTTGACCGTACCCTTCATGCCGAGGCGGTAGTGCACGTCGCTCTGGATGAAGCAACCGTAGTACCACAGCCCGGGCTTGTTCGGCACGACGAACGAGATGTCGACGTGTCCGCCCGGCTTGAGGGTCGGGCTGAAGTCGCCACCCGTG
>JBMFXK010000634.1:0-1556 GCA_049964315.1 Clostridia bacterium
CCTGGGGCCAACGCTCCAGCAGGTTCGACGGCAACGGCGCCGGGATTTCGGGCTCGGCCCGCATCGTCAACAGCGCCCGCACGCTCTCCAGATCGTAGGCATGGTGCCGGTTGGCCAACGCCAGCGTCGCCGTCAGGTCGGCCAGCCCCACCTCCGTGCTCAATTCCAGAATCGCCACCAACTCGCGCACCGCCTCCGGCCGACTGGCCAGAAACGCGTCACGGAAACGCGTGATCTCGGGGTCTCCCTGGCTGATCACCGCCGCATGCTCCACGGCTCGTGGCTTGCGCGCCAGCACCGGCAGGTAGTGCGCCAGCTGCAGGGATGGCGGTGCACCGGCCGCACGCCGCGCATGCACCGCCACGGTGCGCTCTTGATCTGCGACCTCGATGCGGTCCCAAAACACCCGCATCGTCAGGGCCTTCTGCGCGTATTCGGCGGGAACCGAATAGCGCACGCCCTCGTAGCTCACCAACAGGGTCTTGTCCACGCGCGCAAACCGCCGCCGGCAGGCGATGAACGGGACCGCCGGCAACCGGCCCAGATGCGGCCCTTCCTCTTCCCACAGCGCCATCACCGTCCGCCCGTTGCGATGACGGCGCTCCGTGTCCCGCAAGCACTGCTCCTGCAGCCGCCCATTGAGTTCGTCCAGAGACCCGGCCTCCGGTACCGGGCTGAACAAGTTGCGTTGCGCCCACTGGACCAGGTGCTCGACCCCGCCCTTCTCGTTGCCCCTCCCCGGGTTGGCAAACCGCATCTCCGTCCCGTAGTGGGCCGCCAGCGCCATGAATTCTGGAGCTTGCAGCCGCCGTCCATGGGCCAGGATCTCCCGCACGAACGCCGTGTCGTTGTCGAACAACAGCACCAGCGCGCTGCCCCCGAAGAAGCTCAGAGCGCTGACCAGCCCGTCCAGCCACGCCTCCAACTTGCTATGGGGGAACATCTTCACGAACGAGACCGAGCTATACATCAGCCGCACCGCGATGAACGGCAGCGTCTGACGCACGCCCTCCAGGATTACCATCGCGTGGCCAAAGTCGACTTCCATCATGGACCCCGGCTGGAATTCCAACGGCACGAACGCTTCCCGTGCCCGCCGTCCTTTCAGTTGGGCCACGTAGCGCCGCACCGATGCCTCCGAAACATCGGCACGATACTCCTCCACCAATTGCCGGTGCATCTTGCGCGCCGTCCGGCGTTGCTTCCGCGGTACTCCCTCGTCCTCCGCTACCCAGCACTCCAAAACCGGCTTCCACGCATCCATCCGCGGTGCCGGTCGCCCCCGTGTCAGCTTTGCCTTCGGCTCGGCGTCCACCACGAAATCCTGCGCCGCGTACTTCCGCACCGTCTTGCGACTGACACGCAGATGTCGCGCCACCTCGCGAATCGACACCCCGCGCTGGATCATTACCCGGATACACTGAATGTCGGGCACTTCGAGCATCTCCCTACCCCCTGACTGGCTGGCTCACCCATGCCAAGCCTATCAGGCGTGAAGTGGAACCCGAGGTGCCCCCGTTTCTCCCCGGCTACCGCTACCGGGTGGTCCCCATCTC
>JBMFXK010000635.1:0-1544 GCA_049964315.1 Clostridia bacterium
CTCAAGGTTCTGGAGCGCCATCAGCACGGTCTCCTGGTGCCGTATCTCCCTCCTGGGGAGGATGCGACCGTCGCCGGCAGCTACCTGAACCTCCGGTTCCAGAACGATACCGCCCATTCCGTCCTGATCCAGGCGTCAGCCCGCGACCGTCACTACCACGTGACGATTTGGGGCAAGGTGCCCGGGCCCGACATTCAGGTCAGGCATGACGTGCTGGCCACGTATCAGTTCCACCTCATTCGCCGTACCGACCCGCAGCTGAAGCCCGGAGTGGAAAAGGTGCTGGCCCCGGGCCAGAACGGTGTGAAAGCGCGGACGTGGCTGGAGGTGCACCAAGGCCGATTGGTCAAGCGGCGCGACCTCGGCATCGACATCTACCGGCCAAGCCCGCGTATCGTATTGGTGGGGCCCGGAACAGCCGCCCCGACCGTCAGGATCTCATCCGGGCCGCCGCTGGCAGGAGGGTGCGGCCCCTAGCATTCGGAGGTGGACGCGACCGGTGGCCTGGCTCATCTACGCCGCGCGCCTCGTTCTCCTCAGCACCGAACGCCTTGCTTTCAACCGGCTGGGCGCCAACCGACCGGCACTGCCCGCCGCGCTGCTCGCCTACCTGGGGGGCGCCCTGTCCCTGCTCCTGGCGGCGGTCGCCGCGGGGGGACCGGTGCTGGACCGCGCCGCCATGCCCGGTGCGCTGGTCTACAGCGTCAGCTTCACCCTCTACTTCTGGGCCCTGTCGGTGGGCCCTCTCTCCGTCGTAGGAGCATGGCCGGCGGCCACGGCACTGATGCTGTGGCTATGGCATCCCGAGGGCGGTCTTGCCGCTCTGCTCGGCGTGGTGCTGGTGGTGGGGGGGGGTCTGATCCTGGGAGGCCGCCTCCGCCCGAGGGCGTCGGCCGGCATCTTCATCATGCTGGCGAGCGACGCCGCCCTGGCGCTCGGCCGCGAAATCGATCGCCGCATGGCGCTGGGTCCGCCGCTCGCGTACGCATTCACGCTGTTTTCGGGCGTGACGGTGCTGATGGGACTGCTGGTCGCGGCGACGGGCGGCCTCGGCACTGCGGCGGGGCTTGTTCGCGAACGACCGCTGTGGACGACGATCTCGGCACTCACCAACGGCTGCGCCTACCTGACACTGGTCGGACTGCTGCGGCACTGGGCGCCCTATCTGGTCGAAGCGCTGTCGTCCGCTGCGGGTCTGGTCACGGTTGCGCTGGGAGTTCTCGTCCTGCGCGAGGGAGACGGACTGCGCAAGGGGTTAGGGGCGACGCTCCTCTCCCTGGGATCTGCCATCCTGGTCCTCACCGAAGTGCCTCGGTGAGCTCAGTCCCACCAGCGCATCTGCGTGCCTGAAAGGGGTGACAGGCGATCGCGCAGGTAACGGGCACCGTCTACCGCGTAGCTGCCGTAGTTGTTGTTCATCAAGATGTGGACGGCCTCGGCCTGCTGCTTCATGCCGTGCAGGTCCGGGACCCGGTCGTCAAGCTCGTCCGCGGAATAGCGCCAGCGAAAGCGTTCCTGACTCGACGCCAGTCCGGGCTCAGCCC
>JBMFXK010000636.1:0-1537 GCA_049964315.1 Clostridia bacterium
GGCCGAGCGGCAGTGGAGCATCTTTCTCGACGTCGTGGAGACGCTGCGGCGTCAGGGAGTCCAGGTGCCGTGGGTCCATGGCGCCAATTCCGCGGCAACGCTGCGCTGGCCAGGCATGCATGGCGATCAGGTGCGTGTGGGGCTGGCGCTCTATGGGGTGGCGCCAGGGCCAGGGCCGGCCGACCTGCATCCGGCGCTTACGGTGCGAAGCGCTGTGGCCCAGGTGAAGCACGTCGGTCCGGGGTTTGCGGTGGGGTATGGCGAAACGTTTCGGACGAAGGCGCCGGCCGTGCTGGCCACCGTGCCCATCGGGTATGCGGACGGATACCGCCGAGCGTTGTCCAACCGGGGAGAGGCGCTCATCGCCGGCCTGCGCGCTCGGGTCGCGGGCCGGGTGTCGATGGACCAGACCGTGTTCGTGCTCCCCGACGGTGCTGACGTCCGGGTCGGGGATGAGGTGATCCTCCTGGGTCAGGGCCGAGGCGGAGCCGTGACGGTCTCCGACTGGGCGGCCTGGGCCGACACGATCTCCTACGAAGTGTTCTGCGGTCTCAGCGCCCGAGTGCCGCGCGTGTACCGGATCGGTTCGGAAATCCGCCACCAGCGTGCCATTGACGCCAATTTTTGGGCCGGACTATAATGACGTGCCACTGGAACGGGAGGTCAACATGGCGCAGTCCGACACGCGGGTGATGGTGCGTCTTTCGCAGGACCTGTTGGAGGCGCTCGACGCGCTTGGCCGGGACCTCAACCGGCCCCGCAGCCAGCTCATTCGCGAAAGCGTCGCCCGCTACGTTGAGGACTCGCGCCGGGAACGCATCCGCCAGGCCCTCATCCAGGGCTACGAGGAGTGGAGCCAGGTAAACGCCCAGCCTACCGAGGATGTGTGGAGTCCGATCGCCCGGCCCGGGGACTAGACGCCGGGATCCGGCGCGGCGACGTCTTCTTTGCGGACTTGTCGCCCGTCGTGGGATCCGAGCAGGGCGGCCTGCGACCGGTGCTCATCCTGCAAAACGACATTGGCAATAAATACAGCCCGACCGTCATCGTGTCGGCCATTACGGCGCAGAAGGACAAGACGCGCCTGCCCATTCACGTCCCCGTAGCCGCCCAGGATTCGGCCCTGGGCCGCGACTGCCTCATTCTGCTGGAGCAGATCCGCACGATCGACAAACGCCGTCTTCAGGACAGGGTGGCGCGACTGCCTGACCACATCATGGCGAAGGTGGACCGGGCCCTGGCCATCAGCGTCGGCCTTACCGTCCTGTGAGATGGCAAGAGGTTTACACCGCCGGCTGACGAATTCCTCTGGGAACAGCTTTGCTGTCGGTTTTCACTGTAATCGCGCGTGAAGCGGAGGGAGTCCCTTGAAGAAACCTGTCATCGGTATTACGGTCAACCACGTTCCAGATGAGTCCCTGGCCTATGACCGCCTCTCAATGTCATATGTGGAGGCCGTGCAGCAGGCGGGCGGCATTCCCGTCCTGTTGCCCAACATCGGCGATCCGGCGGTTCTGGACGCTCTCGACGGGCTTGT
>JBMFXK010000637.1:0-1531 GCA_049964315.1 Clostridia bacterium
CCTCGCGGATTGCTGCCCCCGGACTGATCAGTGCCCTGTTCCCTGCCCTATTTCTGGCTCAACGCACTTACTCGTGGGCGATATTGTGCTGAACGAATGATGGAAAGGGGGGTATCCGCTTAGCTCCTCCTGTGACAAGATGTAGTGGTGGTGGACGAGGAACAGCTATCGGCGGCTGCGGCGCCCCCCGTCGCAGGCCGTGACTATCCGGCGACATGGCTGGACTTCACGCGGTTCTTTCCAGACGACGCGGCCTGCGCTGCGTATCTGGAGCAGTTGCGGTGGCCCGGAGGATTCGTCTGCGCGTCATGTGGCGTGGCGCGTCAACCGTGGCGGCAGACGCGCGGACGGTTGACCTGCGCCGCGTGCCGACGGCAGACAAGCGTCACCGCAGGAACGGTCTTCGAAAAGACGCGCACGCCGCTTCGTGTGTGGTTTGCAGGGGCCTGGCAGGTTACGACCGCGAAGAACGGCCTGTCGGCCAAGACCTTGGCGTCGACCCTCGGCGTCCGATATGAAGATGCATGGAGCATGTTGCATCGCTACCGAGTGGCAATGGTGCGCGCAGAGCGGCAGTCGCTGGCGGGGACCGTCGAGGTCGACGAAACCCTGGTCGGTGGCGAGGAGCATGGTGGTAAGCATGGCCGTGGCGTGGCACAGGCTGTCGTGGTGATCGCCATTGAAGTACACGAACCGAAGGGCTTTGGCCGCGTGCGGATGCGACACGTCCCCGACGCGTCGCAACAGAGCCTGGTGCCCTTCGTTCGCGATGTCGTGGCGCCGGGCTCCTTGGTCCATACCGACGGCTGGCGCGGTTACAACCGTCTGTCCGAGCACGGCTTCCTGCACACGAAGACGGTTCTGTCCGCATCCCCGGACCCGGCGCACGTGGTCATGCCGGGCGTCCACCGAGTGGCCAGCCTGTTGAAGCGCTGGATCCTGGGCACCCATCAGGGCTCCGTCGACCCTGCCCACCTGCAGTCCTACCTTGAGGAGTTCACCTTCCGCTTCAACCGGCGGACCAGCAGATCGCGCGGCCTTGTGTTCTACCGCCTCTTGCAAAACGCGGTCCACACGGCGCCTGTCCCCAAGGCTGCGGTCGTCCATGGCTACCTGTGGCCGAGCACCCCCGAGAGCTAGTGGGTGGAGGAGCTAAGCGGATACCCCCTCTTTCAAGATATGTGCACCATCCGCCGGTACGCAGGGGACGTCGGTAGTTGGCGGGATCTCTTGGGCGCAGGACGGCGGAGTTGGCGAGCGCGACGGCGGCGATGTGGCTTCAGACATACCGACGCCCGCACTGGAACTGGAGGGTTAACAGCCGACGCATCCAGGCCACTGCCTTGCTCAAGCCGCGGGTACGCCGCGCTGTCCGCGGCATCCCCGGCATTGCCGAGCCCGGCAGACGTCGACTTGGTTCCCGCCCGGCGCACGGCGGACCTGGGCGTGTCCGTGCGGACCGGCAAGCACACCCGATCATCGGTATAATACGATGTGGTGATGACATGCGATTGGCACAGGGTCACGTTGC
>JBMFXK010000638.1:0-1529 GCA_049964315.1 Clostridia bacterium
GGGGGTCTTGCGGGAGGCGGCCCGGGGGCTCTTGCCAGACGATGTGATCGACCGCCCCAAGATGCCGTACCCCACCACCCATCACCCCGTGTACGCCGCAAGCTTCCGGGATCGGCTGCGGCAGGTGATGGGCGACAGCACTTCGCCCCTGGTCGGCCTGGTGAACCGCTCTCGCGTGATGGAACTGCTGGACATGGATCCGCGCGCCTGGGATCTCCCGTGGTTCGGGCAGATGATGGGGGTGCCGGCTCTCTTTGCCTACCTGGTCCAGTGCGAAGCGTGGCTTCGGGATCAGGGGGTTACGATCCGGATCTAGGCCGTTTCACCACTGGAGGGCGTGTCCCGGAATCGGACGCTGCTCGCGCAGGATGAGGGCACGCTGCTCCTCGGTGAGTGGCACCCGCACCAGGCGTGTCTCGCCGCCCTCTTCCTCAGGGGGCTCTTCTGCGACGGTGTAAAGGTCGTCGACCGTGTCCAGCCGGTCGATGAAGAGAACGCCCTCCAGGTGATCAATCTCGTGCTGGACGATACGGGCGGTGAATCCCTCAAACTTGAGGCGCACCGCCATGCCGTCGGCAGTCTCCGCGCTGATGACGATGCGCTCCGCCCGTCGCGTCTGGCCATATAGGTGCGGCACGGAAAGGCAGCCGTCAAAATCCATCAGTTCGCCGCTGGCCTTGATGATCTTGGGATTCAGGAGCGCGGTGGGAGCCACGTCATCGTCATCCTCGTAGGGGCGATAGATAAAGAGGCGGCGGTTGACACCTACCTGTGGCGCGGCAATTCCGTGAGCCGCGACGGTTGGCCACGTATCGACGAGATCCTGGACGACCATGGCCGCCTCTCGGGACGATCGGACCCGGACCGAACGCGCACGAAGGACTGCGGAATCCCGCGGAATCACATAGATGGGCCGAACCAGCACCGACACCTCCGACTCGTCCTGATTGTATCAGAGCACCCCTCCCATCCGACATGGGCGCTCGTGCGCTACACTGAAGCCCATGGAGCAAGCGTTCAGCGTCCCGCGCGAGCCGGCGCGCCTTATCGAAGTCGGTGCCGACGCAACGGCACAGGCGATGAGACTCTCTCCGGTCCTCACCGAGACAGTCGCCCTCTCTGCCGTAGACCGGAACACCGTCACCATCATCCTCCGCCGCCACCGACCCTACGTCCTGCTCGGACCCCAAGACCGCCGCCTGCCGCATCTGGAGAGGGTCCGGCAATGGGCCGATGCCCACCGCCGCCCGGCGTTTATCCGCATCGGCGGCGGGTCCCTGGTGCTTCAGGACGAGGGCACGCTCTCGTTCGGGGTCGCCCGTCCCTGTCGTGACCTGACCACCCTGGAACGCAATTTCCGTGAGTTGGGTGAGGGGGTGTTTCAGGGACTCAGACAGATGGGCGTGCACGCCCGCTACGGCCGTGCAGCCGGATCGTACTGCGAGGGCCCCTGGGACATGGTGGTGGACGGGGTCAAGGTTGCCGGCGTGGCGCAGGCCATCCGGCGTGGGTTTGCCCTCGTGAGCGGG
>JBMFXK010000639.1:0-1528 GCA_049964315.1 Clostridia bacterium
CTCATCGCCGGGATGATCCCGCCGATGCTTGGCACCGGCCTAACCTCAGATGTCGGCTCATCGGGGTGTCGAGGCACTATAGGGCGTTGTGCATGAGCAATGGGTCAGGGGCCAGGGCGAAGCGCAGCGGGCGATCGGGATGGGTCGGGGCGTGGGGGCACGCGAGGTTGGCGGCGTCGACCAGGGAGGCCAGCGCCCGGGCATAGCGCGGCAGTTGGGGCCGATCGAGGATCACCCAGTCGGCATCAACCGTGCTGACGTAGCGCCCCGGTGTTTGCAGCAGGACCTGCAGGACCTTGTCCTCTTCGCGACGGTCGGAGAACACGGAGCGGATGCGGTCGCGCAATTGAAGCCGGAGATGGTACGTAAGGGCACGGAGAACAGGGCCGAGCATGCCGCGGCCCGGTTGGAGTTGCCGTGTGGCCTTGCGGGCGAGGGAGCCGTAGGCGACGGTCTCCGGGATCGCGGCCAACTCCCGCTTTGTCTTGGTGATCTGCGCGCGCAGCATGCCGAGGCGGCGGCGATATCGGATCTGCGCGGGGGCCCGACGAGGGAGGCCCCGATCCATCGCTCGGCGCAGTTGGCGGGCGCGGTGGGCCAGCCGGCGGCGCAGTTCGCGGGCCCGGGGATTGGGCACGGGCGTGTCGGTGCAGGATTCGTGCGCGTAGCCGTTGGTCCAACCCAGGTCGACGTACCGTTCCTGCGCCTTGAAGCTGTTCTCCTGAGCCCAGCGCCCGTCGAGCATGCCGATCAGTTCCAGGGGCCGGAAGCGCTCCGGCTGGGCGCAGTCCAGGTTGGTGAGCAGGGCCACCTGCTGCTGGAGGTCGCCCTCGTGCCAGAACACCGCGGCGACATGATCGTGGCAGCCGACGACGCTGTGGGTGGTGCACACGTAGTGGACCACGCGCCCGGCAGCCCCGGGTAGTTCGCCCTGCTCCGTGAATGCCGCTGCGGGAAGGTGCTTGTGGCCCTTGAGCCAGGTGACCCACCCCGCACCCTGGGCGTTGAGGGCGGAGAAGGTCTGAGCGTTGTAGCCCCCGCGATCAAAGACCAGCACCGGCCGTTCGCCGGTGAGGACACGCAGGGCGGAGGCGACCACGGGGAGTTGGTCGGCGAAGAGATCGAAGGCCTGGGTGAAGTGCATCCAGAGCGGGCGTCCGTTCCGGTCGTGCACCCAGTCCTGGACGTGGCCGCGCTGGGGCATGCGGCGCTGGGGATACCAGGTCTTGGCCCAGCCCTGCCTGCCGTGGTAGGGGACGAAGTGACCATCCACGAGCCACCAACCGGGTTCCACCCAGCCCAGATGGAGATACTGCCGGGCCAATTGCCACTGCAGACCCGCCACCAGGGCCGCGTCGCGTGCCATCAGGCGGAGGCGTCGCCGGAGGGTGATACAGACCGGAGCGCGCCGGCTCCCAATCAGCGGCCCGAAGTCCCGCGTGGGAGCGGCCTTCACCTGTTCGGCATTGCGAAAGCCGCAGAGGATGTAGAAGAGAAAGGCGGCGATGAGTTGCGCCGGGTTGTAGCG
>JBMFXK010000640.1:0-1526 GCA_049964315.1 Clostridia bacterium
TCAACAGCGTCCAGGAGGCCGCTAGCGACCTCCTGCCGATCACCGCCCTCATCCCCTCGTTTACGGTCCGG
Source organism: Clostridia bacterium (assembly GCA_049964315.1). Lineage (GTDB taxonomy): Bacteria > Bacillota > Sulfobacillia > Sulfobacillales > JAIMBI01 > JAKATP01. The sequence continues at coordinate 72 of JBMFXK010000640.1, forward strand.
TCTCCGCTCTGGCGCCTTCTGGTTTCGTTCTGAAGGGTTTGTATCAAACCCTTGTTGCAGGGCCCGCGGACTGTGGGCGGGTCGCGTCCGCGAGCCGTCCACAGGATCGCGCGGCCAACTATCGGGAAGCTATAGGTCTTGAAACTATAGGTCTTCTAATAAGAGCAGCGCGACAAAGTGGCCGTGACTTTCGGGCGGTAAGCGCGACAAAGTGGCCGTGAAAAGCGCGACAAAGTGGCCGTGGATAACTCGGCCAGTCGACAGGGTTATCCACGGGGTGAACTCGACAACGTGATCGTTGGTAAGTCGCTGAATGGGAAGACTTATTGTCGACCGGCGCGACAAAGTGGCCGTGATCAGGAGGGCCTGACCGGCAGCGACCGTGGCGGAACCGGGGGGCGGCTGTGCCAGAGCGTCATGCCCTCCTCGCCGAGGTCGAACTTGGCCTCCGGATAGTTCTCGTGCACGGCCTTCAGGGTATGCCGGTAGACCCGGCGGAAGTCCCGCTGGCGTTCGTACCCGTGTCCGAACTGTTCGTGAAGGGCGGCCCAGGGAATCAGCGTGCCCCTGCCCTTTCCCACCCGGTGTAGGCGTTGGGCCAGCCAGGTGTAGATATCGAGCGCCATGGCACTGTGGGAGAGTCTGGCCACGGCCGTCTCGTTGAGCGGCACGGCGTGCCGCATCAGGCTCTCGAAGTACCGCTGCGAGAACTGCACGGTGGTGGGCCACAGAACCCGCTGGCGTGGATCCCTCGCGGTCCAGAGCTCGAAGCCTTCGATGACCGTCCCCTTGACGGTGATCGAGCGGCCCTCGGGCCCCGCCATGCCGAACCGAAAGTCCGCCGCGGAGAGACGGGTGAGCTGGTCTTTCACCGTGCGGATGTTCCGACCCTTGGGGTCCAACCCGAGCGTGCGCTTCACGAACGCCGTCAGGCTGTCGTCGAGCTCGATGGTGGGGGACTGGGTGCGTAGCGCCTCGGCGTTGAGGTGGTAGAGCGCCAGGCGCGGCTTGGCCCCGAAGGGCAGCCCGACGTCGACGAAAGCGTCCTTGGCGCCGTCATAGGCCCGGCCCGCCTGCACTTCCAGGCGCGCCAGGCCGTTCTTCTGCTGCCAGAGCCGGAGCTCGCCGGGATTGCGGTACGGGAGGCAGGTCTGACAGAGCACCGAGTGCTGGTAGAGGATCGGACCCTCGGCGTTGGCATCGAGGAGAAACGGATCCTCGAGTCCGCGCCGGTGGGTGGGCAAACGCGGCCTGAAGGCGGCGGGGACGAGCTCGCTGGCCGGTTTGGGGCCTCCACCTCCGGAATGCGGATCGCCCTTTTTCACACGCCCTCCCCCGGCTTCTCGGGTTGTCGCTCGTGCTGCGCAGCGAGCGCGGCATGGTACAGCGCCTCGGCCTCGCGCAAAGCACGCGGCCAGCGCGTGCCCCATCGCGGCATGCGCTCGGGATTCGTGG
>JBMFXK010000641.1:0-1524 GCA_049964315.1 Clostridia bacterium
GGGCATCTTGAACTTCGCGCCCACGGCTCTCGTGGTCCCCGATTCCATCTACGTGCGCAACATCGACCTGTCACTCGAACTTCAGGCCCTGGCCTATTTTGTGCAGGCGGAGGCCGTCACCACCCCACCGGGCTAGTCCGGCACCGCAGGCGGAGACGTGATCCGGAAGCCGTTCACGTCGGCGTCGACGCGGCAGACGGAGCCCGATTCTATGAAGGGCGGCTCCCAGAAAAACTGCAACGGACGCTCCATGATGGTCGTGAGGATCACCTTCGTGGTAACGCCGTGCGTCACCAGGAGCAGGGTGGAGCCGGGCGCGTGGCAATCCACCACGCGGTCCAGGAAACCAAACACACGGCTGCGCACATCGTGCAGGGACTCGCCCCCGGGTGCGCCGGGGAACCGGTGCGGCTCGGTCCGATAGCAGGCATAGAGTTCCGGGGTGAGTGCCTGCACCTCACGGGCAACCTTGCCCTGCCACGCGCCGTGGCGGATCTCGCGCAAGTCGTCGGTCATGGTCACGGGGGGCCGTTCCGGCCATTGCGTCAGCATAAGCTCCAGGGTACGCCGCGTCCGGCCCGATGAGCTGACGTACACGTGATCGAACGCGGTGCCGGCGAGTCGGCGCCCGGCTGCCCGCGCCTGCTCCTCGCCGCGGGGCGTGAGCTTCGAGTCAAGGTGGCCCTGGAAGCGCGCCTCGACGTTCCATTCGGTCTCCCCGTGCCGGACCAGATAAAGATGAACGGGATTCACGCCTCACACTCCCGCGCCAGTTTAGCAAGTTTGCCCCCGCCGGCTTCGGCGCGGACACACGGGGCACACTACCGAAAACGCGCAGAGGAGGCCGCCGGTAATGTCCCCGTCGTCAAAAACCACCACCCTGCCCCCCCAGCACCAGCACCGCCAGCCCGGACGGGAGGGGCCCATGCATCCCGAACCCCGGGCGACCGACCGCGAATATCGCGGATCCGGTAAGTTGAAAGATCGGGTGGCGATTGTTACCGGCGCCGACAGCGGCATCGGCCGTGCCGTCGCCAACTTCTTTGCCAAGGAAGGCGCGGATATCGCCATCGTGTACCTGAACGAAACCCACGATGCGGAAGACAGCCGTAAGCTCGTGGAGCAGGAGGGACGCGACTGCCTTCTCATCCGGGGTGACCTGAAAGGGCGCCGCTTCTGCCAGGATGTGGTCGAGAAGGTGATGGACCACTACGGCAATCTCCACATCGTCGTGAACAACGCGGGCGAGCAGCATCCGCAGCAGTCTCTGGAGGATATCAGCGAGGAACAGCTGGAGCGGACCTTTGGAACCAACTTCTTCGGCCTGTTCTTTCTGACCCAGGCCGCGCTGCCCCATCTACAAAAGGGCGCCTCCATCATCAACACCACCTCGGTCACCGCCTACCACGGCAGCAAGGAGCTGCTGGACTACTCGGCGAGCAAGGGCGCCATCGTGGCGTTTACGCGGAGCCTTGCCCTCAATCTGGCTTCCCGCGGCATCCGGGTGAATGCGGTCGCGCCGGG
>JBMFXK010000642.1:0-1520 GCA_049964315.1 Clostridia bacterium
GCCCTCGGGCCGGGTCCGGTTATCGAACCGCGGCGCACGATGCCGTAGATTCGCTGTCCTCCGACGCCGCCGAAATGCGCGGCGCTGAGCCAAAGCCTCGCGGATCGCTCCGCCGCGGTGCGCGAGTTCACCGGTCCACAGCACGTGCACGACCCTCTGGATCTCTCCTGTCTTGCGGTCGATCCTCTCTTCGTCCCTGACCAGCGCGATCCCGGTCGTCTTGCTTCCAGGATCGAGCTTCACACGCACCAGTTGTAAGCGACTCTCTCCGACGCTCCTATCGACCAAGCGAATCGTGAACGGGACTCTGCGGGCAACCCGCGCCCTCCCGAGTGTAAGCATCTGCCGCGCTCGTTTCTCCGAGCACGGCATCAACGGCCGTTTACGTCTATCCAAGACGAAAACCATCTCTACCTCCTTAAAAGTGCCGGTCTTTCCCGGCAGTCAGCCCGTAAGGGCCCTGTGACGCGCCTCTTTCGAGGCGGCTCCCCTCGGGAATGTCACATACCGGCTCCCGATCTTGCGACCGGCGGGCCAGACCTTCGGCGCTTTACCATTCGCCAGCGTGATCCAGCTCTTCCAGTGTCCGGGACTGAGGAAGCATCCCGGAGTGGGTCTTAACGACCTGTTACCAACGTCTGCCAACGCCTCCCGGCGTTACTTGGCCCCCTGGTCAACCTGGCTGTCGGTTTCCCTTAAGCTCCGGGCTTAAGCCCGGGGTAGTTGACAAAACGCTCCTACGGTAACCAGATATGGGAATTCCAGACCAGCACCGGCCTGGCGACATTGCGAATCAACCCCCTGGGAAGCGGCCCCCAATAGCGGGAATCAAAAGACAACCGCGGCCACCCGCTCCCATAAGTCCAATATTGGCCCGCCGCCAAGGTGATTCGGCCACGCCACTGTGGCAAGGCGATGTCATCACCCACCGCCCTCGCAAGCGGACGGCTGTCAGGCAGCTCGTGCCCATCGATGGCCACCCCCCGAGAATCCTCGCGCACGACATCGCCTGGGCCCGCCGCGATCTGCTTGAGGAAGGGAGCCAGCCCATTGGGGCAATTGCCGGGTTCCAAAAAGGCATAGCGATGCACCGGCGCACAAAAGGTCACCATGTCCCCCGGCCGAAGCGCGATCTGTGACGTCACACCGCGCACCTGCCAAAGCCCGATGGGCTCCGAAGGCGAAATATTGATGCGCAGGCCTGCGGCCCCGGCCGCCGCCAGCACGGCCGCACCAGCGAGAAGCATGGCCGCGGGGACCCGGATCCGCCGCCATCGAGGTCTACCTGGCCTATGCATCATAGCCATCGTCGTCATCGCCCGTCGTCCCCTGTCCCGCATCCTGACCTGTGCCCCGGCCTGAATCAGGCACATCCTGCGAACCAGCCTCCACGGACGCTGCCGGCGCCCCCACCGGCGCCTCCCGGCCCCCCATCGGGGGAACTTCCGCGCCGCGCCCGGTCGTGCTGGCGCATTTCAGGGCGACCCGCACCTGGAAGGTCTCGTCCAGGTAATATTTGA
>JBMFXK010000643.1:0-1520 GCA_049964315.1 Clostridia bacterium
TGCGGCAGATTACGGAAGAACTGGCCCGGCTCGGGGAGGCCCAACTCCGGACCGTGCACCGGGTGGCGGCGGCGGTGGACGCCGCCGTGGGGGCGGCGGGGGAGGCGGTTCCCGCGACGCTCCGCCGGGCGCAGGCACGCCTGACTACGGCCCGGGAACAGTTGACGACCGTCATCGCCCAGAGTCGGGCCGCCACGGCCGGCGAGCGGATCCCCGACCGGGTCGTGAGCCTCGCGGACCCCGACGCGCGGCCCATTAAGAAAGGGAAGCTGGGGCAGCCGGTACAGTTCGGCTACAAAGTGCAGGTGTGGGAGGCCGAAGGCGGCTTTGTCACCGGGTACACGGTGGAGCAGGGCAATCCCGCGGATGGGGAGGCCTTGATCCCCGCCCTCGATCAGCATCGCAAGCAGTTCGGGCGGGATCCCGCCCTCGTGGCCACCGACCGCGGCTATGACAGTGCGGCGAACCAAAAGGCCTGTCGGGACCGCCCGATTCGCACCGTGGCGATTCCGAAGCGGGGAAAGAAATCCGCCGTTCGGCAGCGCGCACAACACCGACCCGCCTTCCGGCGGGCGCAACGCTGGCGGGCGGGGGGCGAAGGGACCATTAGTCGACTGAAGCGGAAGTACGGTCTGCGGCGGAGTCGCTACCGGGGCCACGACCGGGTGACCGCGGGCGTGGGGCTCGGGGTGTTCGCCCACAACCTCCACCGGTACAGCCGCCGGGTGGCCGGGTAACCCGGGCCCCCGTTCCGATAGGGACGGCGGATCCGCCTCGTCCGCTCCCGACCGCCTGCCCCGCGCGCAGCCCACCTCCTCGTCGGCCCTTTTTCAGCACGATCTAACTAATCTTCCATGTTGGATAGTATAGGTTAGAGTAGGTCAGTTTCCAACCGCACTGTTAAAGCCCCCTCGAGGCCGTGACCGGGATGGCGTGCACGCGATGAACGGTCGCGCCCAGCGCTGCGGCATCAACCGGAGTCCCATCGCCCGCAATAAAATCGTCACCAGACACTCGAGATCGGCGTCCTGAATCAGCTCCAGCGGCCGCGCCACGAGAAAGCCGCATCACCACCGCCAGCCGGTCAGACTGCCTCCTCGCGCAGCAGATCACGGCCCTCAACTGTCCATCATTCGACTTGTGCGACACCGACCGCCAGGGGACTCTGATCGCCCGCGCGTCGCCGTGACGGGTCACCGCTCCCAATGCGCACATCTCAAGGCCGGAACCAGCCACGGTCACACGCTGGAAGGCCCACTCCGGTCGGAAACGCCTCACCCACTCGGTGACCTTCGCAATGATTTGGGCTTCATCTCGCCCGGCCGTGGACAGCGTCGGCAGCATTTCCTTCCTGTGGTGCTGTCCGCCTGTGCCCCACCTCCCGGTCCGGAGAGGCCCGATCTCAGCATTCGACCGCCTGAGAGGCGGTTTTCCTGCGCCGGCGGAAGGATTCCGGTGTCTTGCGCGTCGTTCCTGCGGCGGGCGTCCCGAGAATATGGTTCCTACGGCCCTAACCGCTA
>JBMFXK010000644.1:0-1517 GCA_049964315.1 Clostridia bacterium
GCTTCCGACAGGGGGCTGTTGCACAGGGTGAACGACGCCCGGGCCTCCGGCAGGTGCTGGAGCGGGATGTGCGTCTCGCCGTTCTCCGGATCGTGCCATACGCCGTGACGCTGGCTGAACGTGCCACGTTCCGTGTCCTGACCCGTCACCCGCACCGGAGTGCCGTCCGCCAGGATGGTCGCCCAGGCCAGCATCTCCGCCAGCGCCCAGTCAATAGCTCCGGCCTTGTCCAGCGCATCGCGCCAGCGCCGCATCACCCGCTCGAGCTTCGGGTAGAGACGAAAGCCATCCGGCACCTCAAACAGGTGCTGGTGGATGGCGCGGAGCGACGGCTCCTGAACCGCGGTCGACACCGGAATCGCCACCGGCGGCTCGGCCGGCGGCTGGTGGGGGAGGCCGTCCCCGTTTTTGGCCGTGTCGTACCCGTGGCGGATCTTCTCTTGGATCTGCCCGGTCATGGCCGCCTCTTCCTCCGCCGAGACGGTGCCAAACCGGGCCAGCTGGTCCGCCCAGATGCGGCGGACCGTGGGATGCGCATCAACCTGGGCATACCGGAGAGGCTGGGTGTAGGCGGGATCATCGCCCTCGTTGTGGCCCCAACGACGATACCCCACGAGGTCTATCAAGAAATCCTTGTGAAACCGCCGCCGGTAAGCGTGGGCGAGCCGGACGGTGCGGATGCAGTCCTCGGGACGGTCCGCCGACACGTGGACAATGGGGATGTCAAAGCCCTTGGCAAGATCGCTCGCATAGCGCGTCGAGCGGCCCTGCTCCGGGTCGGTCGTGAATCCGATGCCGTTGTTCTCGATGATGTGGAGCGTCCCCCCGGTGGAAAAGCCGTGGAGGCCGGACAGGTTGAGCGTCTCGGCGGTGACCCCCTCTCCGGGGAAGGCGGCGTCGCCGTGCACCAGAATGGCCAGCGCCTGGTCGGGGTCCCATCCGGCGGGCCCGGGCCGGGCCACGATGTCCTGACTGGCCCGCGTCATTCCCTCGACCACCGGATTCACGAACTCCAGGTGGCTGGGATTGTTGGCCAGAGTGACCCGGACGGTCGGGCGGGGCGCACCGTCCTGCGCCAGCGTCCTCGACAGGCCAAGATGGTACTTGACGTCTCCGGTCCACCCGTGCGACAGCGCCAGAGACCCTTCGGACTGCTCCACATCGTGACTGGGGGCTGCGTGAAACTCTTCCATGATGACTTCGTACGGCTTGCCCAGGACATGGGCCAGAACGTTGAGGCGGCCGCGGTGCGCCATGCCCACCAGGACGTCTCCCGCGCCGGCGGCGGCCGCCAGGCGGATGCTTTCGTCCAGCATCGGCACCAGCATGTCGGTGCCCTCGATCGAGAAGCGCTTTTGACCTGGGAATGTGGTGTGCAGGAAACGCTCGAACTCCTCCACCTCGATGAGGCGTCGGAGCAGGATGCGCCGCTCAATGTCGGCCAGGGGGGCGTCATACTGGCCAGACTCCACCGCCCGGTAGAGCCACGCCCGCTCATCCGCCGCATCAAGATGTTC
>JBMFXK010000645.1:0-1517 GCA_049964315.1 Clostridia bacterium
CTGCTCAAGCGGGGCATGTCGGCGACGATTGACGAGTGGCTTTTGGCGGCCGAATACATCCTGGCCGGCGGCAACCCGGCCGTGGTGCTGTGTGAGCGCGGCATCCGCACGTTTGAGACCAAGACCCGCAACACGCTGGACCTGTCGGCCGTGCCCGTGTTGAAGTACTACACCCATCTGCCCGTCGTGGTGGATCCCTCTCACGCGACCGGGACCTGGCAGCTGGTGGCGCCGATGGCGCGGGCTGGCGTGGCGTCCGGGGCCGATGGCGTCATCATCGAAATTCATCCCAATCCCAGCGCGGCCCTGTCCGACGGCCGTCAGAGTCTCACTCTCTCTGATTTCTCGCGCCTGGCGCCGACACTGGATGCCGTAGCGCGGGCTGTCGGGCGGTCCCTCTAAGGTGGCGCCGGGACTCCGGCTGCAAGCGGGCGATCCCCCCGAGGGTGTGACGGTCGCGGTGCCGGGAGACAAATCGGTGACCCACCGGGCTCTCCTGCTTGGCCTCTTGGCGCGAGGCAGCACGCACGTGTCGGCGCCGCTGCTGGCGCTCGACACGCTGCGGTCGCTGGAGGTCACCCGCGCTTTCGGGGCGCGGGTGACCGAGCGGCCCGGAGAACTGATCATCGAGAGTCCCGGGCTCGGGTCCCTGCGAGAGCCCGACCAGGTCATCGACTGCGGCAACTCGGGCACGACGATGCGCCTGGCCGCGGGGATTGCCGCCACCGTGCCCGGGCTCACCGTGCTGACCGGAGATGCCTCCCTGCGACGGCGCCCGATGGCACGGGTCACCGGGCCGCTTCATCTCCTTGGCGTCACGTCGTGGACCCGCGCTGATGGCTGTGCCCCGATTGCCGTACGCGGCGGCGGTATTCGTGGGGGCCGGGTGAATCTCCCGGTGGCGTCAGCCCAGGTGAAGTCAGCGCTGCTGCTGGCCGGCCTGGCCGCCGACGGGCCGGTAACGGTCGTGGAACCGGTCTCCACCCGGGATCATACGGAAAGGATGCTGAGAGCCCAGGGCATCGATGTGGCGGTGGAGGGCGGCGCGGCCACGGTGGATCCGGGGACGCCGGCGCCGATCGCGGTCAAGGTGCCTGGCGATCCCTCGTCGGCCGCCTTCTGGTGGGCATGGGCCGCGGTGCGCGGCGGCCGCGTGGTGACGGACGGCGTGTTGCTCAATCCGGGCCGCACGGGATTCTTGCAGGTGCTGAGACGAATGGGCGCGATGATCACGGCGGAGGTTAGCGGGGAAGCCGTCGAGCCCGTAGGGCGGGTGACCGTCTCCGGCCCGCAGCGGCTTGGCCCGGTCACGATTGAAGGATCCGAGGTGCCGTCGCTGGTTGATGAACTGCCGCTGGTGGCCGTTTTGGCGACCCAGGCGGACGGCCACTCCCTGGTGACCGGCGCGGCCGAGCTGCGCGTGAAGGAATCCGACCGCATCCAGGCGATGGGCGATGCGCTCCGGGCAATGGGAGCCAGGGTGTCTGATGGCCGCGATGGGTGGGCGATTGAGGGTG
>JBMFXK010000646.1:0-1513 GCA_049964315.1 Clostridia bacterium
GGTGTTATGGCTAATCCTATTTGGCAGCCGTTGCGCTTCTTAGGGCGCCGGCGTTCAGATGGCGCATTCATCGTGATGGCGGCGGTGGAACAAGGCCCTTGGCTCAGCACACCCATCCTCACGCGCTTCCCGAGGTCTAGGCGGAGATGCGATGAGCCGTTTGTCCCGAAGTAACAGTCCGGTCGATCACTGGGCGAGAACCGGAACGTGAGGCTCGCTCGCAATTGGAAACCCCGGCTGCTTCGGGGTAGGCGGCGTCCCACGGGATACGCGTTCAGGCTCGGGAGCACTTCTACTTTAGGTCAGATTAGGGCGTCGGATACGACTGGGCACCCACCGCGTTGGCAGCGACCGCGGCATTCATCACGTGAATGTACGATGGACGTCGCCATGATGGGCCCCCACCTCGCGTACGATGGGCTTGCCATTTCGTCGTCGTACTTGACAGACACAACGGAAAGAACTAGTCTTATATTAGTTCTCGCGGTTCTCAGACTGTTCATTCAGTCGCTCCAGCTACCTAGAAAGGACCCGGATCATGTCGAACATGGTGCCCTCTCAACAGGCTCCTCCAGTCACCAAGAATGCGGCCCCTGTCTCTGGTCCGTCCACCGTGTCCCCGGCTTCCCGGCCTAGTGCGCTCAACTTCACGGTCCGCGTTATTCGGTACCTCGAAGGCGTCCTTCTCGTCCTCCTCGCGCTTCGCTTCGGATTGGCCGTGTTGGCCGCCGACGCAGCCAACGGCATCGTCCATGCCGTCTACGCCATCACGTGGCCGTTTGTAGCGCCCTTCGCCGGGATATTCAGTTACACCGTGCACTATGCGGCGTCGCAGTTCGAACTCTTTACCCTGGCCGCCATGGCCATTTACGCCCTCATCGCTTGGGGACTCATGAAATTGCTCACCCTCACTCAGCCATAGCGCGCGGGCGGCCACGGTCCACACCTTTATCCACGGAGCGCTGCGGGGATCCCCCACGGCGCTCTGCCTGTGCGTTCCGCCCAGACGAGCGTTAGCCCAAACACTTCAGTAACCGCTCGTAAGGAACAGCGGGCAGAGTGCGGCCATCGCCACACCCGTCCCGATGACACCGGCAAACAGGCCGACGAGCCCACTCTCCCAGGCCATGGGCGTCGTCGGCACCCTCCCGGGCCATCCGAGGGCGGCACCGACGGTCCAGGTGCCCCGACGCCATACGGGTCCGTCAATCGCGATCTCCCCCACGACCACCGCCGTCAACCCTGCGGTCACTGCGGCCGGGAGCGTCCTGACCCGCCCGCCATGGACCAGCAAGTGCTGACCCAGCCCCGTGATGTGGAGGTGGTTATGCCAGGCGATTTCTACGATGCCCCCGCCGTATGTGACGGCAGCCGGAACGATGAGTGCCCCCGTCGCCAGGACTAACCGCTGCCACCCCGCCCCCGGCCAGCGCCCAGTCGATCTGGACGCCTGTCGCGACATGCATCCGCGACATGCCCGCCAGGAGGTTCCGGCTTCAGTCCACGCGCAGAT
>JBMFXK010000647.1:0-1511 GCA_049964315.1 Clostridia bacterium
GACTTCGATTGCCTGGCTCACCCGCTTCAGCGGGTGCTCGCCGAGCAGTTGCAGCACCCGCACGAACCGCCGCGCGCCGGCCACGACACCGTGATGCGCCTCCAACTCGGCGCGGAACGTGGCGAAGCACGCCGGCAGCCGCCAATCGCGGAAGACCGGCGCATGGTCCAGGGCTCCGGGCTTGCACTCCAGCGCCGCCAGGTAATGGGTCGGCTCCAGGGCCATTGGCTCGCCGGGACGGCGCTGATGCTCCGCGATGACCTGGCCGCGTGCCGTGAGGACAACCCGATCGACATAGCCCTTGACCGTGACCAGGCCGTGCGCGAAGGCGCGCGGGACGCTGTAACGGGTCTTCTCGAAGGCGACGGTCTGATACTTGTCGACCGGGACTGCGGGGCGGATCACGCAGGGGTCGAACCGATGGGCCGGCAACGGCGTCGCCGCAGCGAGATCCTCGGCGAGGCGGTCGCGGATCACAAACGGTCCGTGCAGCGACTGCACGACCCGCTGTCGCTCCCCCTCGCAACGCTCGCGGAACAATGTATTCAATTGTTCGAGGTCGGCGACGCGGGGCACCGGGGTGGCGAAGCGGCGTTGCACCGCCTTGACGGTGCTCTCGGCGTCGGGTTTCTCGTTGCCGCGGCCGGGCATGCAGAAGTGGGGGTCGAAGACGTAGTGACTGGCCAGCGCCGCATACCGCGGATGGAGCTGGCGCTCGCGTCCTTCAAGGATCAACGTCGCCACCGTTTTCGGGTTGTCCCACCAGACTTCCCGGGGTACGGCCGCAAAGAACTCGAAGGCGGCGACCATGCCGTGGAGGATCGCCTCGGTGCGCTCGAACGGCAGGGCCAGGACGAAGGGAGCGTTGGAGTAGGCCCAGGTGGCGACGAGGAACGGGACGAGGCGTCGGCCGTCGGGGAAGTCGACATGGATATGGCCGAAGTCGGCCTCCATCCGCTGGCCGGGGAGATGGGCCAGGGGAATGAAGGTCTCCTGGCTCCGGGGACGGCGCTGGCGGACGTAGCGTTGGACCTGGGCATAACCGCCGAGGTAACCGAACTCGTCGCGGAGGCGGCGGTAGACCTGGGCGGCGGTGTGCCGCTGCTTGGGAGGTGCGGACTCGTCGTCGGTGAGGATCTGGTCGATCGTCGGTTGGAACGGGCCGAGCTTGGGCGCCTTTCGGTCGCGGAGCTTGGCGACGGGCGTGGGCTGCTTGAGGGCCTTCCGGACGGTGATCCGGGAGAGGCCGAACTCGCGGGCGATCTGCCGGATGGATTTCCCATCACGGCGTGCCCTCCTGATGGCACCATAGTCATCCACCGTCAGCACGTCCTTGACCCTCCGTGAGGTGAGCGTCTCGTGTCGAGGCGTTCACCCTACCGGAGGCGGCTGGGGTGGGTCACTTTTAGACGATCATTTCGCCCCAGGGTGGGTCACTTCTAGATGATCACTACCAAGCGTCGCCCGCTCGGCGGCGCTCAGATGCCGCTGGACGAAGAGGTAGCGATGGT
>JBMFXK010000648.1:0-1508 GCA_049964315.1 Clostridia bacterium
GGCGGGCTCATGTTCATGATCATCATCTGGCTTCAGGGGATCTGGCTCCCCCTGCACGGGGTGAGCTACGCCAATACCCCGCTGCAGGCCGGCATTGACACGCTGCCGCAGATGGTGGGCTTCTTCATCGCGGGCCCCGTGTCGGGGCGGCTCTCGGACCGCTTCGGGGCGCGCTGGTTCGGGTTCTTCGGCATGGTGGTCAGCGCTTTTGGGTTCTTCATGCTGCAGACGCTGCCGAGCGACTTCCACTTCTGGACGTTCGCGACCTATCTGTTCCTGGTGGGGTTGGGAATGGGCATGTTCGCGGCCCCCAACTCGACCGCCATCATGAACTCGGTGCCGGCCCGGCATCGAGGTGTGGCGTCCGGCATGCGCTCCACCCTGCAGAACGCGGGGATGATGATGAGCATGGGCATCTTCTTTACGATCGTCATCACCAGTCTGGCGGGCACGCTGCCGGGTCAGATGCAACGGGGGCTCTCGGGCTTCGGCCTGCCTGCGGCAGTCGTGTCGGGCATCGCCCACCTGCCGCCCACTGAGACCCTGTTTGCCGCCCTGCTTGGCTACAATCCGATGGCGCATCTGATTCCGCCGTCCGTGATGGCGCACCTGCCCGCGGCTACGGTGCATCGCCTGCTGGGGGAGAGCTTCTTCCCGCATCTCATCTCCGCTCCCTTCCAGACCGCGCTGGGCACCGTGTTCATCTTCTCGATGGTGCTCTCGCTGATCGCGGCGTTTGCGTCACTGCTCCGCGGCCGGCGATTCATCTATGACGAGGAGGATCGGACCACGCCGGAGTCAATCTCCGACCCCGCGCCCGGCCGCATGCTCACGCTGGCCGTCCTGGCCGCCTGGAGTGCCCGCGACGGCGCCCGCTCCGATGCACGGCAGGAAGAACGAGAGGAATTAGAGCGTGCGCTTGGTCTATTGGCTATGGTGTTGAAGGAAGATCGATCCCGGGGTGGTTCGGGACCACAGCGGCCCACAGGGACCGATCCCGTGACCGCGGACTAGCGCCCCCGCCGTCGGGGGCGCCTGGGGAGGCAGTAAACATGACAAAGTACCTGTGGCCGGTCACGACCTCCGGTCTGGTCCTCCTGATGGGGGTGGGGCTCTTGATGGCCCCGTTCGGACTGCACTTCTATCCCCACGACCAGAGCTGGAACCATGCCACGTACTGGACGTTCTGGTCTGGCGTGGGTGTCATTGTCTTCGCCCTGGTGGGCATCTACGGATGGGTGTCCGGCATCGGCGACGAGGTCCGGAGCTTGATGCCGGCAGCAGAGGCACCGGAGCCCCCGCCGGAGCGCCGGGACCGTGAGGCACCTGTCCCGGCGGCCAGCGGCGACGAAGCTTTGCAGCAGCTGGCGCGGGCGGTGCTTCGGGATCTGAATCAACGTCTCGGCGACGGGGGACCGGGAGCCGGGGGAGGGGGAGCTTGATATGCGCATCGGCGTATTCATGTCGCTGATCCTGTTCCTCGCAGGCATCTGGGTGGCCATCATGCC
>JBMFXK010000649.1:0-1507 GCA_049964315.1 Clostridia bacterium
GCGCCTCTGGCGGCCTGCCGCTTAACCCCTTGCCTACCCTTAGAACCAAACCGGTAATGTCCGCGTCTTCTGAAGAATATTTCATGCGCCTGGCCCGGCGAATCGAGCGGGTCGGCCGCATGGGTCCCCGGCGCGATATGCGAATGCCGCCCAACCGGCACACCGTCCCGTGGCCAATCGGGAAACGGCGGCTCAGCGTTCCTCAAGCGCTTCCGGACCGCCCGCCGCTATCCCTGGACCGGCTTGGCCGCCCGTGCCTTAGGCTTGGGAGGGTCCTTGGGCGTGGGCCGGACCGAGCCCAGGGCATCGAGGAACCACTGCTCCTTGAAGCCGCCGGCAAACGCGGCGACCAACACGAAAAGGTTGACGTGTGGGTGCAAGGGATGATAGGACGCCAGGCCGAGCTGCACGACGGCCGCTGTGATCACGCCCATCACGGCCCCGGACAGCGTCTTCGTCAGCGTCCAGGGTGTGAAGGTGGGCTCGATGGTCCGCAGGAAAAAGTGATGCGTGAACCCGTACAGGCCCATGATGGCCCCGCCTAGACCGGCAGCCAGCCAGTAGACCGAGGACACGCCGAGAAACGCGAGTCCATAGGACTTATGGTGGGAGACAAAAAACCATACGATGAAGGCCAGCAGCACGGTCGGGATAAGGGTAACGGCCACACCCAACGTGGTAGCGCAGTCGGAGTCTTGCCACGTCGCCCGCTCCCACTCCGCCTCGATTATCTGCTGAACCTTTTCCTGGTTGAATCGACCCGGAGTCCCGCCGCGTTCTCGAAGTACGTCTTCTATGTCGTCCATGACGGCAGGACGGTTGAAATACCGCGCGTGGGAGGTACAGGCTTTATGGCAGTCGCACGCCACGCCTCCGCCCAGCGCCGGGAGATGGGCCAGAACGTCATTGAGCCAGGAAGGGGCAGCGGGCTCCGCCTCTTCTTTCATGCGAGTATTCTGGGGCTCATTGCTCCTGGGCCGAAAATCAGTATGGGTTATTGATCGTTCCGCGTAGGTTGCTCCGACGCCGGCCTGGCTCCTGGTGCCGGCGTCCAGGACACTGGTGTCGCCGCGCGGTGCACGGGCAAGGATTCAGCACTGAAAACCGATCGCGCCGCCGCACTACACCGACCAGGATGCCTTGTCAAATGCCACGATCTAGACTAGTCTTGGACTAGTGAGGTGGGCGTGCTTGGAGAAGGTCGGCAGCTATGAAGCGAAGGCGAAACTCGCCGAGTTACTGGACCGCGTTGCGGAGGGCGAGTCCATCCTCATTACGCGAAACGGCAAACCGGCGGCATATCTGAAGCCCGTGCCGGGAGGACGTTCCCGCCCAATAGCCCAGGCCGTCGCAGAACTCCAAAGCTTCAACCGCGGACGCCGTCTCGGGATGCGGCTGCGGGATGCTTTCGAAGAGGGGCGGCGGCATTGATGCCGATTGTCATGGACGCTTCCGTCGCACTGTCGTGGTGCTTCGAAGATGAGGCCGACGAACTTAGCCGGGGCCT
>JBMFXK010000650.1:0-1506 GCA_049964315.1 Clostridia bacterium
GCGTGACTCTGCGACCAGCGGTACTGCCTGCCGCAACTCTGAGGACAGGGATCCCCGCACCGAACGTCGCCTCGTGCGCGGCGAGCCAGGCCCCGGACTCGGACTGTATTGCCGCTCCGAAAACCATCAGCAACCATACGCATGAGGACTTTCGGCGTGTTTCAGAAAGCGGTTGACGGAACGAGCAAAGCCATGGAAGGATATGGGAAACCAGGACTTTGTCCGTCCATAGAAAAGCTTCCTTGATCAGCCTGGCCGTACGCGCATAAAGCCCGAGCCAGGCTGAAACGAGGAAGCCCCGTGAGTGTAGCCCCCCTCCAGTTGGGTAGCAAGGCTCGCCTCCTCCGTCCCGATTTCCCATTGGAACAGCGGATCGCTGAAGCCGCCGCCGTCATCGCCCATCCCTGCCGCGGCAACGTCGTCGCCTTGGCCCGCCGCCACGGCGTCTCCCGCCAGACCGCCAGCGCCATCGTCGGCAAGGTCCGCCGTGCCTGCGCCGCTGCCCTCGCACCCCTGGCATCCGGTCGTCCCTCCCGCTCCGACACCATCGTCGTTGACCACGACCGCGTCGCCGCCGCCGTCGTCGCACTGGCCACCGATGCCCACGCCTCCAATGCCGGTACCCAGGCCTGCATCCAGACCATGCTCGACCGCCACGTCTCCACCGGCCGCATCAGCGCCATCCTCCACGACGCCGCCGAGCGTGCCACCCAGCAGTTGCAGGCCCTCCCCATGCCCAGCCAGCCCGTCTTTGCCGCCACAGATGAACTCTATGACCACGGGCACCCCGTGCTCGCCTTGATCGAGGACGAACACCTGGGCGTCCTGCTGATCAGCAAGGAAGACGAGGCCGACGCCACCACCTGGGGCGTCCGCTTCCTCGAACTCCAGCAGCGGGGCCTGCAGTATGCCCACCTCGTCAAGGATCAGGGCGCCGCCATGGCCGCCGGCATTGCCGACGCCGGGATCCTGCCTGACTCCGCCTGCGGCAGCGATGTCTTCCACTGCCTGCTCACCTTCGGCCGCGAAGCCCGCGCACTGGCTCACCAGGCCACCCGGGCCCAGACCGCCTTTGAGAAGCTGGATGCGGCCCTGGACTACCACACCGCCCCTGCCCACGGCCGCGGCCACCCGCCCCAGCAGACCACCCTGGAGGCCTATGCGCGGGCCGCAGACGCGGCTGCCGGTGCTGCCCACCTGGCCGCAGACGTACAGTTCCTCTTCCACCAGACCCGGGCCATCCTCCAGCCCGTCGATGCCCACGGCCAGTTGATCCCACCCGCCGCCGCGACCGCCGATCTGGAATCCGTCGCCGAACTCCTTGGAGATCTCGGCCCCCGCTGCCGGCCGCTGGCCAAGCTCATCGCCGGCTACGGGCCCGCCCTGCAGAGTTTCCGCCCCCTCTTGGCCGAACGGCATGAGCACCTCTGCCGCCAGTACGGCGCAGACCTCGTCCAATTCGTCGCGTGGACCTGGGTCCACCGCCGTGCTCTCCATGAGCGCCTA
>JBMFXK010000651.1:0-1506 GCA_049964315.1 Clostridia bacterium
TTTGGCGACGACCGTGATGGGGGCCACCGTCGTCGTGCAGGCCCACCAGCGGGGAGCGGTGGTGCGAAACCCGGCGGCGGCGGTCTCCGCCGTCCGCCGCACAGGCAAAGTCCTGGGCGGTGAGGGCGGTGGTCGTGTGCGGCGACTGTGCCACGCGGTCCACTGGAATCCGGGCGTTCGCGGCCCACGCGACGGCTTTCGCCGTCGCCGCCGCCCCAAAGGTGTCGGCGAGCCGCGACAGCCACGCCAGCGGGCTCGTGGCGAGCGCGTCGAGATTCGGCCCGGTCACCAGGGCGGAGTCGGCGATGTACACGCGGGCCTGCACCGCCGCCGGGCTGAAGGCACGGACAATCTGGTCAATCTGCTGGCGGTTGAGCCGCTTGTCCGTGCGGTGGCCGTCCCCCACCGTGCCCATCAGGGGGACGCCCTCCCGGTTGACGAAACAGGTGTAGAGGATATGTTTCAGGTCGTCGCGGTGGTCTTTCGGATGGCCGTGCCGGGGTGTCACGCCGTGGGTCCCATCGGCCGGGGGGTACTCGCCGTACAGGGAGCGCGACGTGGTGTCGAAGGGTATCCCGCCCCCGTCGATGGCCTCCCCCGCATACGCCCGGGCCGCCACCGCGCTGAACACGGCGGCGAGGCCGGCTGCGGCCAGCCTGTCTAGCGCGCGTCCCCACGCGTCGTCCGTCAGATCCTCCGCGGCCACCCCCGGGCCTAGCAGCAGCGGCACATCGGTCAGCCGAAAGGCGTCCGTCACCGGATAGAGCGGCTGCCGATCCGTGAGGAGATTGAGGACGACGATCCGCACCCCGGGGGACCGGCGACAGCGCTCCGCATCCCAGGTCACCAACTGGTCGACCACCGCCACCAGCCCAATCCGATCCGCCAGAGAGCGGAGAATGGGGGCAGCGCCGACCACCACTCTGGGACGCAGCCGGGGTTCCATGAAGGACAGACTTCGCCACCTGGATCCGCGATTCTTTTGCGCCACAATTCCACCAATCGTAGTCGGGAAACCGGTTAATTACCAAATTGTGTGTGTGGACGACCTGGTCCAGGACATTCCTCCGCTTGTGGACCTGGCCACGGTGGATGACGGCCCGGTCCCCGCAGGCCTGGGTGACCGCCCGCGGCCAGGGCGTTTCCCACGTCGACGACGACCACCAGCCCTGGCTGCGTGTCCTGGCCTTGGACGACGAGGTCGTGACGGCCGCGTTCTCCGCAGCCCCCTCCCGCAGCCCCAAGACATGCTTCCGCCCCTCCGTATCGCCCGCCAGGGACAGCCAGATCGTATGCAAGCGCGGGACGATGGCATTCAGATACAGCACCAAAATCCGGGTGGTGAGGGGACCCTGTAGAAACTGGTGCAGGAGCTCGCCGGTGGCATGGGCGAAGCGGGCACTCACGGTGTTCTTCGCCGCCCCAGGCCGGAAGGTCCTTCGGGGGGCGGGACTCACCGTCTCGTAATGACGGCTGGCCCACTCGGATGCGGCCTTATCCCTCAGG
>JBMFXK010000652.1:0-1505 GCA_049964315.1 Clostridia bacterium
CGCTGCCGTGGACGGAGACGATCACGGAGACCGCCCGGCGGGTGAGCCAGTATGTGCCGGGGATCGAAAGCCAGTCCTGCGTCTCATCGTCCAGCCTCGGTTGAACCGATACCCAAATGGGAGGGATTCCGCTTGAAGCCACCGTTTCGTCCCCTGGCTGCTGCCCTTTTGGCCGCCGGGCTGCTCCTCGGCGCCGGCGTGCCGGCCCTCGCCGCCGGCGCCGTGCCGTTCTCGGACTTCCAGGCCAGCGCCTGGTGGGCCACCGACGTGCAGGTGGCCAACTACCTGCAGCTGCTGCAGGGCTATCCGGACGGCACGTTCCGCCCCGACGCGAACATCACCCGCGCCGAGTTCGCCACCGTGCTCGACCGCGCGGCGGGATACGGGCACCAGACGCCGAGTTCCACCCAGCCCTTCGTCGACGTATCGGCGTCGGACTGGTTCGCGCCGTATGTCGACGCGCTGGTGAAGGCCCAGATCATCCGGCCGAGGGACTACCCAGGAGGGAAACTGGACCCGAACGCGCCGATCAGCCGAGCCGAGATGGCGGCATGGATCGGCCGGGTGCTCGCCGCCAAGGGCACACCCCTTGCCGACATCGGCAAGCTCACGCCGCTGAACGCCCTCTCCCCGGCCTCGCAGGCGCAGATCGAGTCCCAGGCGGAGACGCCATACAGTGCCCTGGTCTTTGACCACCTCTCCCTGCCGACGCAGGCGCAGCACGCGAGTTTCCCGGACCTGCCGGCGAGCACGCCCGGCTATGCGAGCATCATGCGCGCCGCGGAGTACGGGGTGGTGCAGGGCTTCCTGAACGGGACCTTTGAGCCCAACGCGCCGGCCACCCGCGCCCAGGCGGCCAAGATGGTCGCGATCATGGCCAACGAACTGACCGCGGGCGCCCCGACGGTGAGCCAGCTGCAGACCATCCTGGAGAAGTCGTTCACGGTCGCCACGGGCGTGCTCAAAAAGCTGCCGCAGCCCACGATCCTGCCCCATGCCCAGGCGCAGGCCTTGGCGAACGCCAATAACGGCAAGCCGGCAGCGAACCTTCCAGATCTGCCGGGCACGACCGTCTCTGGTCCGACCATCGTGGCCGACCTGCAGGCTGCGGGCATGGGCGACTACCTGACGCGCAACGCCATCGCCGCCACCGACGGCGCCGCCTATGGCATGTGGGACGGCCGTCTCCTCAGCCCCAAGGTCTGGTATGGCACCGACGTGGTACCGGCCTGTCGGGCAACCTTTCTCGGCAGCACGGTGGCCGAACTGGACTGCGTCGTGGGCGGGCGCGGCTACCTCTGGAACGGTCAGCCCATCGCCTCGACCCCCACGTACGGCGGCGAGCAGGTCTTCTTCCTGAACCGCAACGGCACATGGAAGGTGACCGTGACGGGTGGCTACGAGGCCCTTCCCTCTTGGTACTCAGGGACCCAGTACGGTTCGACCAAGCCCTGAAAAGAGCGTGACAACATGCGGCTCCGGCTCGGGGCAGCAGGCCTTCTCGG
>JBMFXK010000653.1:0-1504 GCA_049964315.1 Clostridia bacterium
GCGACCGCCGCTGGCCCAGGTTCGAGAGCGGGCGGAGAGCTGCGGAGACCGCCGCGACAACGACGATGATCCCGAGCGCCGCCAGCGGGCTGAGCGCTACCGCCGAGGCCACCAGAGCCAAGAAGGTGACCACCGCAGTGATGAGCTGCGCACTGGACATAAACACACCGACGGCTTGCCCGACGTGATTCGTTATGAGCTCTTGGAAAAGCCCCTCCCGGTCGCGCGACTGAACGCTCCAGGACGCGCCGGCGAAGCTGCGGAACAGCCTGGTGCGTAGCTCCGCCTGGGTGTTAGCGGTGATGCGGGCCGGAACGAAGGACAGCAGCGCTCCGAGGGCCAGCCGGAGGCAGGCAAGGCCGACTCCGATAAGCACCAGCAACCCTATCGATGCGTCTAGATGGAGCGGACCAGCATGCACCGACAGGCTGCGCCTCCCGTCCGCCAGCAGCAACGCCGACTCCGCGAGGACCGCAAGTATGCCGGACTCCACGAGCCCGGCAACCACCGAGGCGAGCGTCAGTACGGCTAGCAATCCGGGCATGCGCCTGGCTAGGTAGCCAATCTGCGCCAGCGTCGACGGCGGGCCGTGGGCCGCTCTCCTAGTCTTCACGCGCCGCCTGCTCTCTGATCCGCACCATAGAATTGATTAGCTCCACCATTGGGCCACGGGCTTGACGTGGCTCGCGCGGGCACCGATGCCGCCATGTCAGCGGCATCAACAATCTCGTTTTCGGCAATCCCGCATCAGTCCTCAAACAATTGAACATCATCCGATCGACGTGGGCGACCAGGAGGCTTCCTTGGCCCACCACCCGGTCCCTGGCCCTGCGCAAGTCGATCACAATGGCAAGGGCCGTCGACGCGCGCATCCGGCCGGGATTCGACCGCAACCCGGAGTTTGTCATCGAGCCTCGAGCCACCTGTGGGCAAGCCAGGAACGGCTGCTCCGGTCACGATCGGCCAGCACCCAGTTGCGCAGTGGCACCGCGTCCAGGCAGGTGCGCAGAAGGCGCGGGTGGCCGACGGTGAGAACCTCGGTCGTGGACCCGACATAACCCGCGCGGCGACGAGCGGACCACAGCGTGACGAATTCCTCACGCGCGCGCACGTACGTAGCACCGTAGTCCTTCGGCGGCCCGAAGTCGCCATGCGTGACCGGAAAGTCAATCACGTAAGCGGAGCCGCCGGCCATGATCGCGTTCAAGCAGACGTCAGTTCCGTAGAAGTGAAAGCCGCTGAGTTCCGGGGAGCACCGGGGAGCGTTGCGTCGGTTCAGCACCAGCAGATTCTCATCCAGTGACATCACGCGGGCCGGGAGCTGATGGGAGCTCATACCGCCAAAGCGGTCGTGCACCCTCCGCACTACGGCCAGAGATCGCAGCACGCCCGCATCACCGGCCACGGTCCATCCGGGGTCGAGCCGATCCAGCGCGCCGAGGAGGTCAAGGAGCCGGTCCGCGCCCGAGCCAAGGTCCGGGCGCACATCCTGATGACAGAGAAC
>JBMFXK010000654.1:0-1504 GCA_049964315.1 Clostridia bacterium
GTGCTCCACGACGAGAGGAAGACGGCGAGCAGGGCGATGCCCGCCCCGATCATGATGAGGAAGGCCGGGCGGCTCCACGGCGAGGGCAGTCCGGTAAGGCGGCTCGTCCACGCCGCTTTGGTTGCTGGCATGATCTCTGTCCTTTCTATCTATCGAGGATGGGATAGGTTCAGTGTATCGCATGCCTTTTTAATGTGGCGATCCATGTGTCGTATGAGGCCGAAACCAACTCATGTGAGACGTGGAGATGAACGTGGGGGCCCGTATCGCAAGGGTGTACCTCCGAGAGACAGGCCGAAAGGGGGGAGTGGTGATCGAGTGTCGAACGCCACAACGGAAGGCGACACGAGGGGGACGGGCATAAATCGCGAGACGGAACGCCGCGCGTATCGGGCGTACCGCCAGGACCTGTGGGGCCGGGTGCGAGCCGTGGGGTATATCCAGCGGTCGCCCGAGAACCCCGCTCTGCCCGTATCCCTTACGCGCCGTGCCAGCCCGCACACCCTGGCAACGGTGGCCCGGTTGTTGGGGTATCCCCAGGCGCAAGCGCTCGTCGATGAGCTGTGGGCGTATCACTTGCCGTCCTTACCTCCTGATTGGTCCGGGCCGCCGTCGCCGGCTGTGCGGAAACGGGTCTCGGCTCCCCGGCGTCGGGCCTTATGGGAACGCGATCAAGGTCGGTGCGGATTGTGCGGGCAACCGGTCACGTATGACGACGCGGTCATCGACCACATTCAGCCAGTCGCCCACGGTGGGCTGACCACGCCTGAGAATCTGCAGATGGCGCATCCGAGTTGTAATGCGTACAAGTCGTCGTCCCCGAACCCGTCCGTATGGCGGACGCGGGTCGCCGCCATAAAACGCGGGGGTCGCCCGGTCAGCTGGCTCGTAGTGGAAGAAACGATCCGGGAGCGCGGTCGGATCTCGTGGGACGTGGTACCGTCGCCCGAATACGAGGCGGAGCGCCGTAGCCACTGGTGGGCGAAAGGGCGCGTGGTGAGGGAGTTTTCGACACGCCGAAGGGCCTTGCAGATGATTTGGAAATTGTACGCCCTCCCCGAGCTGTGTGGGGCGTGCCAGCGCGCCTGGGCAGACCATCAAGACGATGGGAGTTGTCCGGAGTAACCCGCATGCTGAGGACACTGAGAAGATTTACTGATGGAGGGTATTGTGCCTGCGGGTGCGTCTACGGGCATAGGGTCGGGGCAATCGCCCTGGTCCGAGGATGACTCGGCGCGATCCAGGGCCTGAAGCGGATCCGAGGCGGCCGCTGATCTTCCGCGCGTGGCGACGTTGGAGGTGGTCGGGCCGTAGGGGATAGAGGGGGGGCCGAAGCGCTTCTTGAGCGAGTGTCCAGGCTCGTTCGCAGGTGACACACGATGGAACCATATCCAGGAGGTGGCTTCGTGGAGCGGGATCCACTGATGCAGCTTTGGGTGGCGTGGCAGCCGATCGTGGATCTGGAGCAGGGGCAGTTAGTTGGACACGAAGCGCTTATTCGGGG
>JBMFXK010000655.1:0-1500 GCA_049964315.1 Clostridia bacterium
GCCCCCTGTCGGAAGCCGGCGTGCTGGGGTTCGAATACGGCTACAGCGTCGAGCGTCCGGAGTCCCTGGTCATGTGGGAAGCGCAATTTGGCGACTTCGCCAATGCTGCCCAGGTTCACATCGACCAGTTCCTGGCAGCCGGCCACGCCAAATGGCGGCAGGACGCGAGCCTGGTCCTGCTCCTGCCGCACGCCTACGAGGGGCAGGGCGCGGAGCACTCCAGCGCCCGTCTGGAACGGTTCCTGGAACTGTCGGCCGAAGACAACTGGCGCGTGACCTATCCCACAACCGCCGCGCAGTACTTTCACCTCTTGCGGACACAGGCCATCATCAACCGGCAGCATCCCCTGCCGCTGGTTGTCATGACCCCGAAAAGCCTGCTGCGCCATCCTCAGGCCGGGTCAAGCCTGAACGACCTCACCGCAGGACGCTTTCACCCGCTTTTGGTCAAGCATCGGCCAGAGGGCCCGGTGAAGCGGCTGGTGTTCCTGAGCGGGAAGCTGGTGGTGGACGTGCTGGCCGCTCTGGATCAACATCCCGATGCCGCCCGCACCACCATGGTGGTGGCGCTGGAGCAGCTGTACCCGGTGCCGGCGTCCGATCTCGATGAGCTCTTCGACGAAGTCCGGGAGGCTCAGGTGGTGTGGGCGCAGGAGGAGCCGGAAAACATGGGCGCCTGGACGTATATCCGCCCTCACCTGGAACGCCGTGCCTCGGGAGGTCATGTGACGTACGCGGGCCGGCCGCCCCGGTCCAGCCCGGCCGAAGGGTTGCCCGAGGTACACGTGGCCGAGCAGGCCCGGATAACTCGGGAGGCGCTGTACGAGAATGGGGAAGCGCCTTTGATTTCGGGGTCGAAAGGAGCACGGCATGGCCGTTGATGTGGTGGTACCGCCTCTGGGGGAGTCCCTGGTCGAGGCGACCGTAGGCACGTGGTTGAAGAAAGTGGGCGACCCGGTGACCATGGGTGAGCCACTGCTGGAGCTGGAGACGGACAAGGTGAATCTGGAAGTGGCGGCAACCGCCGCCGGGGTGCTGGCCGACATCCAGGCCGAATCGGGAGCGACGGTGGCGCCGGGAGACGTCCTCGGCCACGTGGACGAGGCTTCCAGCGCGGCGGCGCAGGCTCCGGCGGCAACAGCTCCTCCTGCCCCGACCCCTGCGCCAGAACCCGAACCGGCACCGGCCGAAACGGCCGTGAGGGCAACCCCGGCGGTGCGACGCCTGGCGGAAGAGCGGGGCGTGAGCCTCGAGTCCATTGCCGCCACGGGGGCCCATGGCCGCGTTCGCCGCGAGGATGTCGAGCGCGCGGGGCAGGCCGCCCCCACTGCCGCACCGGCGCCGGAGCCGCGCGAGCCGAAGACGTCTGTCCCCGCCGAGCCCGTACCGGCCGCCCCTTCGGGGGCCGTCGTGGAACGGGTGCGGATGTCGAGACGGCGCCTGACCATCGCGCGGCGCCTGGTCGAAACCAAGCAGAACGCGGCGATGCTCACCACCTTC